>JAOZMB010000191.1 GCA_029934515.1 Bacteroidales bacterium | reverse complement strand
TTACATGAGTTTGCGTTTTCCACTCTTCATCTGTCTCTTGTGCATTTATCATTTGTATCGTTCCAATAATAAATGCGAAAATTAAAATATTTTTTTTCATCGTTTTTATATTTATATTTGTTAAGAATTATATATTTTTTTTTATATCATTAAGTTGCAAAAATTGTGCAAATGATTAGGCTTGGTTTTTCGGTTGTGCATATCGGGTGTCACTATGTACCTCAAGGTGTGTAATGACAACAGTATATATTTTGTTTTAGTTCATAGACAAAAGTGAAGAATTAATTTGATATATACAAATATTTTTATTGATTTTTATACTTGCGCTTGGACGGTGAAAACACAGGACAAGTGCAGAAGTGAAATAATAATAATTTATTTAGCTAAAAAAAACACAAATCTAAAATCGGTTTAAAAACTTCTTTTACGTCTTTGTAAAATTTTGGAGCATCAAAATCTTTTCGTTTCCAAAGATATTTTTTTATGCTTGTAAGATAAAGTTTGGCGATTATTTTTTTAGCTTCATCGTGAGTTGCATTGCAAAACGTCTCATAATCTGGAACATTTACATACATATCAAAAACTCCGGATTTCCAACGCCAAAATTTTTTATCAGGACGAAAAGAATATGTTGCTGGATCCATTGCCATAAAAATCAAACATATTTCCTTTATCTTATTACCATATTTTTTAATTTGTAAATTTTTATCAAGAAATTTGGAATATTCGTTACTGAAATTTACATTACTTCTTTTTACTTTCATGTCATACATTGTAGAAAATCCCAAATCTAATTTTTCATTACCTACCATAATTTTAAATCTTTCTTTTCTCTTCAATTTTACAGTTTTTTTCATTTTCTATTTATATGTATTGCTTTGATTGTTTAATAATGAAATCTGAATAATTTCTTTCTGCGCTTTGCACCATAGACAATGCTTGTATTTCTATTATATCGCCAAGTAATTCAATTATTCCTATTGCTGAATCTTCGTCCAACTCGTTATGAATAAAAAATATTTCTGTTTTTGTTCCTTTTTTTGTTTCATTTTTTTGTGCACTCATAATAGAATACATATCTTCAACAAAACCAACAGGAGATTTTTCGTTAGATATTGTAATATTTTGAAGTATTGTATTTCGTATTGATTTTATAAATTTTTCTTGATTATAATCTATTAATTTTCCAGTTACATCTAATGGTTGCCATATAAATATTCTAAAATCAGTATTTTTGTTTTGACTATATTTTCCAGCTTATAAGAGTTGAATTTCTGTAATAGAATTTTCACTTGAACCGTATTTTTCATAACTGTTACCTACAATATGAATACTGCTATCAACTTGTTTTTAGTGAATTTTGTATATGTATATGTAAAGAATTTTCATCTGCCTTTTGATTATCATTAAGGCAAACCACTTCCATCTCAGCTTTTTCTAAAACTCGGTTTAGAAAATCCCTGTGTAAAATTACATCTGTTGATGTGTCTGATAAAAATATTTAATAGAAAAAAATATTTTATTTTTAAACTCAAATCTGTCCACCATCTTTTAAAGGCATAGACTGATTAATTATATCGGAAATGGGCTGGTAGCAATGGTTTTGTTTTTTTGTTTTGAGAGAAGCGAAAAATCATCATAAAATAAAAATTACTACAAATACAATATTAAATTTCCTTTTTCATCTATTATTTGTTTCTTGTTTTTAAAAGTTTCTATGAGTGAAAATCCGTTGTAAAATGGCTCAATCATTAAATATCTTTCATTGTATATACTGTTTCCATTTTTATCAATGTGAAACCAACCTTTTTTGTCTTTTGCTGTTGCATAAGATTTATGAAATATTCCCAAATCTACGAATAATTTTTGCTTTTTCTTGATAGATTTTTCAATGCAGTTGTGCTTTGTCCGTTCATTCTTCCACAAATTTTTAAAACTGCCTTTTTCTCTATTTTTAAGAATGCTTTTATCAATAAATTTATCCCTTTTGCAGGAATTTGAGTTCCGATGTAACCAAAAGTGAAAATATCATTTGTTTTATTTTCAACAGCTTGTAAATAATGAGTCGGGAAATCATAATCAAGATAAATAATTTTTGATATGGAAATTTTAAAATCATTTATAAATCTGTTCTTCAAATATTTTGATGGCGCGATAAACATGTCAACTTTTTCAATTATTGATTTTGTTTCCTGCATTATTGTATTTATCCAATCTGTCCAAAATTTTTTATCTCTCATAATTTCGTTGCAGAAATTGACCACGAGGACACATTAACCAAAAATCGTGTAAAGTATATATGATTGGAATATTTTGTTTTTTAATTTCGTCAATTACTCCTGTTGATAAGTGATTTAGGTGTCCAATATGTACAATATCGGATTTATTTTTTTGTATTATTTCTGCTAATTTTTTATCAATATTTTTGTTTTTATAATTGTCTTTATCAATCCGTTTGTTTACAAAGTGAATTATCAAATTATCATGTTGTTTTTCTGTTCTTATTTTAAAATCTTGTTCATAAGGATTTTCTTCTCTTGTAAAAATAGTAATCTCATTCTTTTTTGATAATTCATCACAAATTGATTGACTGTAAACTTCTGAACCTGCATTGTAAATTGGTGGGTATCCATGTATTATTTTTATTATCTTTATTCTGTATTGTCTATTTTGTAATGAAACATAATGTCTGTGTTTGTTTATTACACAAACATTTTATTTTATATTTTTATTTTTGTTATTAAAATACTGTAAATAAGCATTTTAAAAAGTTATAAAAATGATAAATTTTATTTTTTTTGGTATTTTAATATTATTTTTACGCAACAAATCTGCATCAGACTTTTCATTTTCATTTTGTGTTTTATTTATGAAAAGAACTGTCAGTCACAAAATTTTTATAAATCACAAAAATAATTATTTATTTCATATTGACAAATATATGGTAAATTTTTACATTTT
>JAOZMB010000190.1 GCA_029934515.1 Bacteroidales bacterium | reverse complement strand
TAAGTGCTGAAAATCAAGGAATTACTATTTTGAAAAATAGATAACAACAAATAGCAACTAACAAATAGAAACTAACAACTAACCACTAACCACTATATAAGAATTTTAAATTATTTTTTTGATATCACTTATTATAATTTCACAACTTGTTAATATATTATTTCTTCTCTAAAACTTTTTACAATAGATGTAAATGAATTTGTTACAGATTGTCCGAGTCCGCATTTTGAAGTCATATTCATAGTGTCGGCAAGTTTAAGTAATTGATTAAGATATTTCGGTGGTTTGTTTCCAGATTTAACAGCTTCTATTCCTTTGAGTAATTGCTGACAACCAATACGACAAGGTGTACACTGACCACATGATTCCTCTACAAAAAAATCAAGATAATTATGAAGAACATTATACATAGAACGGCTACTATTAAACAACATTGTCGAACCACCAGTGGTATTACCTGTTCCTATTATTGTTGTTTTGAATTTTTTTCTTGGTACACAGAACCCAGCGACTCCTCCTATTTGAATTGCTTTTGTATCGTCATCACCGAACTCTTTAACAAAATCATAAGCAGACATCCCAAGTTCAATTTCATGTACGCCTTCTCTTGGCGAGTCTCCTGATATTGAAAATAATTTCGAACCTTTTTGCTCTTGCGTACCAAGATTTTTATAGCTCTTTGCACCTATGCGAAAGACTACCATTGTAGAAGCAAGTGTTTCAACATTGTTCACAACAGTTGTTTTTCCGAGATAACCGTCCTGAATTGGATATGGTGGTTTATTTCTTGGTTCGCCTCGTTTACCTTCCATTGATTCAATCAAAGCAGTCTCTTCGCCACAAACATAAGCGCCGCTACCAAGAAAAATATCAATATTAAAATCTATACCAAGTTCTTTTTGAACCAATTTAAACTCCTCGATTTCCTTTTCCAATTCTTTTACGAGGTATTTATATTCGGCTCTCAAATAAATATATCCTTGTTTTGCGCCAGTCGCCATAGCACACATTGTCATTCCGCCAAGAACTTTTCGGGGAACTTTTGTAAGTATTTCACGGTCTTTGAATGTTCCCGGCTCGCCCTCATCGGCATTACAAATAATATATTTTGTATCGCATTGCTCTTTTTTGGCAAACTTCCATTTTAGTCCTGTTGGAAAACCAGCACCGCCTCTACCTCTTAAACCAGAATATATAAGGTCATTAATTATTCCATCTGCTCCTTTTGAAAATGCAGACTCAAGAATTTTTTTACAATCACAGTCATCACTAAAAATATAACCGAGTTTATTTATATGTTGATTTTGCATAATTTTTTATTTTTTATTTTTTATAATTCTTTATTTCTAATATATTCACCAAGAATTTTGTGAACTTTCAAAGGTGTAAGTTTCGTAAAATAATCTTCGTTTATTAACATCGCAGGACCATCGGCACAAAGACCAAGACAATTAGTCTCTAACAAAGAAAATCTTTTGCCTACTGTTGTCTCGCCAACTTTAATTTTTAATATATTCTCCATCGTTTTAATCAATTCTCTTTTTCCTTTCATATCGCATATAATTGATTTGCAAACACGTATTTTGTATTTGCCATGTGCATTGGTGTCAAGGAATGAATAAAAAGATGCAGTTCCATAAACTTCGGCTGCTGAGATATCTAATTCAGTAGCAACTTCGCGCATTGCTTCTTTTGTAAGAACATTTTCCTCAGCAATAATTCCCTGTAAAATAGGAATTAAATTTTTGCGCTCTTTACCGTATTTTGACGAAAGCCCTTTTATTAATACTTTTGTATCAGCCATATCTAAATTTATTATGTAAATAACTTATCTTTAAAAGATATAAAGATTAAAATATAATATTTACAAAGATATGATTTTTGTTTGTTGATAATATGATTTTTATCAGAAAATATTGAATTAGGCAATAAATTACCATCGGTCTGGCTTAAAGCAACGCAAAAAAGAATTTATACAAATATTTATATATAAAAATATTAAAAAAAAATATATATTTGTAAAATTTTAAATTAATAAATTATTAAATAGTTAAATTATGAAAACAAAAACACTATTATTTTTGTTTATTTTTGTTACAGGAAGTTTATTTGCACAAGAAAGAGGTATTAAACCAGTAAAAGAAGTAACAGGACAAAAGAAAACAGAAATAGAAAATAATTATTATGCCCTGATAATAGGTAATAATATTTATACAGACCCTGAAATTAGTTCGCTGGACGAACCAATAAATGATGCAAAAAAACTTTATAATGTTTTAGTAAAAAATTATATGTTTGCCGAGAAAAATGTTACTTTAATAAAAAACGCTACTTATCTTCAAATTATTGAAGCTTTTGATAATTTGAGTAAAACAATAACAGAAAATGATAATCTTTTAATTTTTTATGCCGGACACGGTTGGTGGAACGAAAAAAAGAAACTTGGTTATTGGTTTCCTGTAAATGCTAAAAAAAACAGTACAGCTTTTTGGATAAGAAACAGCACAATAAGTGATTATATGGCAAGTATAAATTCTAAACATACACTATTGATTGCTGATGCGTGTTTCAGCGGAGGAATTTTTAAAACAAGAGTTCCATTTACAGATGCACAACAAGCAATAAAAAAATTATATGCGCTACCAAGCAGAACAGCAATGACAAGCGGAAATTTAAAAGAAGTTCCTGATAATAGTGTCTTCTTAAAATATCTTGTTAAAAGACTTATTGAAAATAAAAATAAATATCTATCAGCAGACCAACTCTTCGCAAGTTTTAGAATCGCTGTAATGGATAACAGCGATACAGAACCACAATTCGGAACTATAAAAAATTCCGGTAGCGAAGGAGGAGAATTTATATTTATAAAACGCACAAAAACAAATAACAAAAACACAGATTATACACACGAAGAACCTAAAACAGGCGGATTGAAAAAAGGAAAAACAGTTTACAAATATGG
>JAOZMB010000189.1 GCA_029934515.1 Bacteroidales bacterium | reverse complement strand
TTAACCAAATTTTATTTAGTCCACGCAAATGTTTTTTTATTACTGATTTTTGAAAGATTGGCATATTTTTGTTTTAACGTTTTTTGAATAAATTACAGTTTATAAAATTTAACAATAATATTTTTATCAATATGTGTTATGATTATGACAAACTCATCAAAATATTAAAATGCTAAAAAACAATGAATTACTATTTTGAAAATAATTTTAAAACCATAACAAATAGCCACTAAGTAAATTATGAATTACGAATTTGTTTACACCTGATAATAAGTATTTTACAAAAAACAAATCAGGAAGTTATTTTTTAACCATTACTAAAACATAATTTTTTTGTCCTACATTTCAACAAATATATGATAAATTTTTATAGTTTTTTTATTTCTTTCATGTTTTGCAATTCCTACTTTTATATTTGTATTAATATCATAATTATTAGAAATATCATTGAAATCTAAAATTTTATGTTTATATTCAATTTCAGATATGTATTTTTTATATTTTTGCCAATTCCCAATAAAATTCTTATCAGAATAAACAATTATATAATTTTCATGTAATCCATTAGCATCGTAATTAAATATTTTTGTAAGATGATTAGAAATTTTCGTTTTGTCAAAATATTTTAAGTTAAATGCTTCATAAATTGCAATAGTTGCTCCTTTGTCATCGTCAATTTTTATATCAATTTCGCCAGCTCTTTTACCAGTTTCAGATTTTCCAAATTGTGTTTGGTCTTTTACTCTAAAATTTTTATTTGTAAGGACATTTGCTACAAAATTGTTTCGGCTGTCTTCGTATTCAGGTATTTGCAACGAGATACGTAAACCTTGAAGTTGTTTCAGAGCCAAAAGAATATAATCAAATAAAGATTGTTGTTTTCCGTTGCCGTTTATTTTTCCAAGTAATTTATTTATTGAAATATTTTCAAAACTTGCTCTGCATTGAATCGTTTTTATCCCATTATCCAATGCTCTGTTAAGAGTTTGAAATGCGTAAAATTCTGGTTCTTCATTATTTTTACATATTTCACAACTACAAGGTGTCATTAATTCTACATAAGGCTGTTTTAGGGTTTTGTTAATTCTTTCTATTTCATATCTTATTATTCCAAACAAATCTTGTTTATTTTTTCCTTTTATCTTAATCTTTACATGTCGTTCTAAAATATCACTTGTAACAACAGCTTTTGTTTGTTCTCGTTCAATTACAGCTCCCTGAAACCAGTAAATATTATTTCTTATGTAATCGTGCATTCTAACTATTAACCTTGTAATAATCCCAGCTGGCATAAATTTGTATCTAAATTCAAAATGTAAATTATCAGTGTAATCCCAATTAATATTTGGTTTACTTGGAGGGAAAAGCTCAGGTACCATATAATTGTTAGTATCAGGTAATTTATAACATATTTCAAACTTTTTCATTAATTCTATCAAAAAAGCATATTTATTTTCTGGATAATCGTACCATATATCAGGAAGTTGTGAAGAGCTAAATTTACCAAAATTTATGACAACTTCTTTTGTATCAATAATTTTATAAACAGCATTCGTTGCCCATTCTGGTTTAATAAATATTAGATTTCTTAAAATATCATTTCTTTGGAAATGTAAAAATATACCTAAGTCGTGGAAAAAATCACTTAAATGTAATGCCTGTCTTGTATTAAGTTGGTGCGCTTTGCAAATAGAAATATATTTTTCATAATTAATAAATTCTTTGTTTGTTTGTTTTAATTTGTTACGAATATCAAACCATGCTTTTGGTAAAGTATCACCAACATGAGATAATTTACGTATTTCTGTTTGTATAATTTTTTTAAGTTCTTTTATTCCAGTTCCATTTTTGGCACTAACATCATAAAATCCAACAATATTTGGAAAATGTTTTAATAACAAAGATTCATCTATACGTCTTATACGCTCGTCAACTTTACTATGCACAACAAGTATTGGCGATTTCTGACTTAAAAGACTTACAATATTTAGCCAATAATCAAAACTTGCCATGTTTGGCATCATCTTTTCAATTCTCGCGTCCCAAACAAGAATGTAAAGCGAACGTTTACTTAGGAAAAATTGATGCGTAGAATAATAAATATCCTGCCCGCCAAAATCCCAAATATTAATTTTAAGCTCCTTGTCGTCTTCTGATAACAAATTCCATTGTTTTATATCAATGCCTTCGGTTGAACTTTCATGATTATTGTAATCATCGTTTATTAATCTTTTCATTAAGGACGTTTTGCCAACAGCGCCATGTCCGACGAGTAATAATTTTGTTTCATATAAATTAACCTTTCCTTTTTCAAGTTCTGCAAAATAATTTTTTACGGCTTCTTTGCCTTGTTCTATTATTTCTATTGGTGGGGTTTCTATTGGATTGTCGGATAGATAAATGCCTTTACTTCGTTTTTGTTGAAAATCTAAATAAATTGGATACTTAAAATTAAGAACTTCTTTTTTTATTGTTCTTATATTATTTGCCACAAGGCTTATAACTGATAAATAATCCATTTTGAGTAGATTATATGGAATTTCTTCTAATTTATTACCACCGAGAAATAATTTTTTAAGATTTTTTAATTTTGAAATATCATCAGGCAAAGTCAATATTTTATTATTTTCAAGTATTAGGTTTTCAATTTTGTGCATTTTACATATACTTTTTGGAAAAATGCCAAGATTTTGATTAGACAAAGATAGACTTACAATTTGTCCATCTTCATTTTGTTTAAAATACAGATTATGAATATTATCTGTTTTTTCTTTAAAATTGCTAATTTTAATACCTATTTCTTTTTCTAATTGTATTATTAATTTGGGTTTCATAGTTAAATTTAGATTTTTAAGTATAAATTATTTCTGCGCCTGTCAGACGTTTTATAGTTTTTGCAAATATACAATTATTTTACAGAACTTTCCACAATCTCTATTTTTTTTTAGGGCAGACGCATCAAATTCTGAGTATTTCTTTTATATAATTAGTATTCAT
>JAOZMB010000108.1 GCA_029934515.1 Bacteroidales bacterium | reverse complement strand
TCCACTTCCAAAAATCTTTATAAAATGGCAAACGTGGAAATTCTCTTTTAAGGTTCAACTCATATTTTTTGCGATATGAGGGATTGTGAAGAACACTATAAGTATAATGAAAAATATCTAATTTGCTGATTTTTGAGGTTTTATAATGCTCTGTAAATTTTTTTAAACTCCAATCAGTAATGTTTTCTTGTCGCTTGCCTAAGATAAAAGTCAATAGAAATACTGAAAGGAATCGAAGACAAGCATGGAATTTCAATAATATTGCTGGAATATACAAAGCTTATGATGATTTTTCGTAGGCACTTGAATATTATCAAAAAGCATTAGAGATAAGTCAAGAAATTGGAAAGATATTTACCAACTTTATTCGCCTGAATTAAATATTATATAGGACAGTTGCATCAAAAAAAATTCAAAATAATGAATTTGCTAATTTTACAACCAAAAAGGTTGTGATACACTTAAAATTATATATTTCAAATATTAATTCGCATTATAAGGTATATCATATATAGTATTGATTTTCAACACTTAAAAAGAAAAAATAGTATCTATTAATAATTAATTAAAAAAAAATAAAAAAAAAGTGAAGTTTTTTTTGGATTGTAAAAAATAGATTTTACTTTTGCAACGGCTTTTAAAGGAAAGTTGATTTGTTTTTTAGAAAACAGTTTTTATAGATTATTTAATGACCTCTTAGCTCAGTTGGTAGAGCAACGGCCTTTTAAGCCGTGGGTCCTGCGTTCGAATCGCAGAGGGGTCACACAAAATAGAAAAATACAGGCTTAATAATCATTTGATTATTAAGCCTTTTTTCTTATATACAATAGTTTTTAGCGAATAACATAATAAATTATTATGAAATCTTACAATATTCTTTCAATAAATCCAGGTTCAACATCAACAAAGATAGGTGTTTTTAATGATGAAAATTGTGTTTTTGAAATAAATGTTTCTCACAGTCAGAAGCAACTTGATATGTTCTCAAAAATATGGGACCAGTACAGTTTCAGAAAAGAAGAGATTATTTTGGCATTAGAAAGAAAAGGCTTTTCCTTAGATAAATTAGATGCAGTAGTCGGAAGAGGTGGTCTTGTGAAACCTATCCCAAGTGGAATTTATTATATAGAACAAGATATGATAGAAGATGCCAGAAATGGTTTGCAAGGGCATCATGCTTCCAATCTTGGTTGTGTTATTGCATACAGTATAGCTTGGGAATATTCTATTCCAGCTCTAATCGTTGACCCGCCTTCTGTTAACGATTTCGAACCACTTGCAAAAATATCTGGACATAAAATGTTTGAAAGAGAATCGTTGCTGCATGCACTAAATATTTTTGCTGTTGCACACAATTATGCAAAAACAATTAATAAAAAAATAAGCGAACTAAACCTTATAGTTGCTCATCTTGGCGGAGGTATTACAGTAGCGGCATTGAGAAAAGGTAAAGCAATAAATGTAAACAACGGACTATATGAAGGTCCATTTTCGCCAGAAAGAAGCGGCTCACTACCATTATTTCAAATTATTGAAATGTGTATGTCGGAAAAATATTCGAAAAAAAAGATAAAAAAAATGATAGTAGGAAGAGGTGGGCTTGTATCTTATTTTAATACAAATAAAGCAAAAGATGTTGAAAAAATGGTTGTTGCTGGTTCACAAAAATATCGTCTCGTATATGAAGCTATGGCATATCAAATTGCAGAAGAAATTGGAAAAAGAGCAACAAATCTAAAAGGAAAAACAGATGCTATTTTACTTACAGGCGGAATAGCATATTCAAAAATATTAACAAGCTGGATAAAAGAAAGAGTTGAATTTATTTCAAAAGTTCATATATTTCCTGGAGAAAAGGAACTTGAAGCACTTGCAAAAGGAGCTTTACGTGTACTCAGAGGAGAAGAACGAGCAAAACGTTATACACAAGAAGTAAAAAAAATAGGTATTATTTACTGGGATAATCTTAAAATATATATTACGGCAATAAACACTATTGAAAACAAATTCAAGAAAGCTGGTTATGTATTTCGCAAAGAAATAAATAATATGCACATTAAATATATGAACTGTAAACGAGAAGAAGATAGTGTTATTAAAGCTGTAAATAAATTTAAAAAAGATAATGTAGATTTAATATTTGCTGTTGGCTCGCCTATAAGTGTCAGGTTAGGACAATATTTAAAAAATGATGACACTCCTGTTATTTTTACTGGAATATATAACTCAGCAGTAATAGATGGTTTTGAAAAGGAGCAGAACAAAAATTTCTATGCCACATGCTACGCATTCTCTGTGGAAGAGCAATTTAAAAATACTATTTTAAAAATCGAACCCGAAATAGAAAAAATTGGTATCCTTTATAGAAGAGGCGAATTGCAATCAGAAATTCAATATGACGATTTAAAGGAATACTGCCGAGCAAATAATATTGGCATAGCTGGCTTTGAAATACAATCATCAGATGACTTCGTGAAAGCAAAAAATAACTTCCTAAAAAAGAACGTCAAATGGGTTTACATAGGCGCAGACACAGTTACAGCAAGCGCGAACTACGAAGAACTAAACATAATTACGGAAAGTTTTCCAACCGTCTGCATGCTCGAAGATACAATTCAAAGAGGAGGAACAATAGGATATGTCGTCCCTTGGAAAAATGTATGCAGTGATGCGGTTGACTTAGCATTAGATATTTTCGACAGAACAGAAATAAAATCAAGAGTAAACAAACCAAAAATAAAAAGTATTGTAGTAAACAAAAAAAATGCTGAGAAGCATAATATTTTGAAAAAAATAAACGAAATAAAGAACGTAAAATTTATATCTTAAATTTTCATTATATATAAAATTGTCGGCGTGATTTTAAGCCACTCCGACAGTAATTTATTTCATATTATATAATGAATTAATCGTTGAGGTCTTCAAAACTTACATCTGAATATTCATCTGGTTTTGTTTTTTTCTCGTCATCTTCGTCTTGATATTCTCCTCCGACTTCTATAAAATCAATAATATCGTCTAATGCATCTGCAAACTTGTCAAAATCCTCTTTGTATAAGAAAATTTTGTGCTTCTCAACCTTAAAACTGCCATCATCATTGTATCTCCTTTTCCGTTCAGTGATTGTAATGTATCGTTCGCCTTTTCTTGTTTCTTTGACATCAAAATAATAGGTTCGTTTACCGGCTCTAACTGATTTGGTAAAAACGTTCTCTCTGAATTTTTTTGAATTGTCTTTTAATTCTTCCATCTTTAAAATTTAATAATATTTTACCGTTTTTGTTGCTTTTGCAACTGCAAAATTATATAAAATTTTAAAAATAGAAATTTTTTTTTAACTTTTTTTTATTTTTTTTTTATTTTTGCAATAATATTGATTACTTACCGCAAAAAAAATTATATTAAATTATATTTTATCAACATGATTAAAGCTGTAAATATTACAAAATCGTTCGGTAAACTCCAAGTTTTGAAAGGTATAGATATAAATGTAAAGAAAGGTGAAATAGTTTCGATAGTCGGAACAAGCGGTGCTGGCAAAACTACATTCCTTCAAATTATAGGTACTTTGATGAAAGCAGATGCAGGAGATATTTTTATTAATAATGTATCTTTAAACAAATTAAACGAAAAACAGTTATCAAAGTTCAGAAACCAAAATATAGGATTTGTATTTCAGTTTCACCATCTTTTGCCTGAATTTACAGCAATTGAGAACGTATGTATTCCAGCATATATAGCAAAAATGAATAAAAACAAAGCTATAAAAAAAGCGGAAAAATTGTTTGAATATCTAAAATTAGAACACCGAAAAAATCACAAACCAGCGGAATTATCTGGAGGCGAACAACAACGTGTAGCGGTAGCAAGAGCATTGATAAACAACCCATCAGTAATACTTGCCGATGAACCGTCAGGAAACCTCGATACTCAAAATAAACAAGACCTTCACAAATTATTTTTTTTGCTAAGAGAAAAATACAATCAAACATTTATTATTGTTACTCACAACAACCAACTTGCCGAAATGTCGGACCGAATAATTAGAATAGAAGACGGAAAACAATTGATAATTGAAAAATCGTAATATAAAAATTTTAGAACTTATAATAAATATATTTTTTTGCGTGTAGCATATTTGCAAGTTCACTTAGAACGGTTTCATTAATTTCTATCCAGCCGTCAATATTTTCATAAATAAGTCCTAAGCCTATCATACGTTTAAGAATATTTGCATATTTATTTGTATATTCAGGTCCGAACATTTTATGAAGTCTATATTCGGTTGTTTTTTTTTGTAAAAAAATATATCTTAAAATTATAGCATTTTTATTTGTTAGGAAGTCTGGCAGACTGTATATATTTTTATTCTTGAACGAAATAAAATTATCATGTTCTTTTTTTGAAAACATTGCCCAAAGCAGTAGCGATTGTCCTATGTTTCCTTTTGAAATTTTGTATATCTTTTTAACATACAAAGCAATTTCTTTTTTATCGTTTACATTTTGTTTGTATGAGTTCAGAAATTGTTTTTGTGCTGCGACGTGTCTTATATATATAGCTTCTTCTATTTCTTTTATTGTAAATTCGTTTATATAAATTTGCGATTGAAAAACTTTATCAAACGGCATCATTTTAGATATATAATTTTTTGTCGCTGTATTTATTGATGTCATCACAAAAAAACGGTCTGAATATCTATCAATGAAATTACTTAGTGCCAAAATATTTTTTGTTATTGTATATTTTGCGTCCCACCACAGCTCGATGTCATCAATCCAGATTAGATATTTTTCATTTGTATAGTTCTCATTTATAAACTTTAATGTTTTTGTTAGATTAGAATCGATAAGTATTGATTTTGAGTTTTTCTTATTTTTGAGTTTTATTCCTATTGCAATTCTCAATGTTTTGTTCCTAAAATATTCGGCAGCAATACTTTCTCCAAACATTGTTTTGCCTGAGAGTCTTTTTCCTATAATTAATATTGAACCTCTAAATCCCTGCTTCCAGTTTTGAATTGTCTTAACTGCTTGTTCTTTTTGATTTTTACGTTCTGTCAAAAATGTATCGCCGTAATATCCTTTGGTTATAAAAAAATTATTGTATTGGCTGTTTTTGTTTGATATTTTTCTCTCATTTATAAACCTTACAATTTTTTCTTTTAAACCAATATTTTGTTCACTTTCTATAATTTCTTTGAATACTTTAAGTTTTGCAATTTTCTTATTTAATTGATTTTTTATTTTTGTAAATATTATTGATGTTTTGTTTATTCTTTTATCTGATGTCTCAGCTTTTGAGCTTAAAAAATATTTTGTATCGTGAAAAGCCGTAGTTATTTTAAGGTCATTTGTAAGATATTTATTCAAATTAGATTTTAGTTCATAGAAAAAAATCTCTCCTGTTTTCATATTTTCTACAAAAGGTTTTATAAATTTATGAAGCTCCGAAATTATATGAAAATTATTTGTTTCTTTTGTATTGTTTATTATAACATTAAGATTTTGAAGAGCCATCTTCAAACCATTTGAATTAACTTCTACAATTTCCCACATCTCTGATAATGAAGGACCTATATTTTTATTTTGCCATTGTTGCAATCTGTTTTTAAAGTTTATATTTCGTGTAAAAACGATTCCGTCTCTTGTTTTGAAACAAAATTCGCGCTGTTCGGGAAGTTTATTCAATTCTTTGTCAATCTGTGTATTAAAAGCCTCAACATAATGTTTATAATTTAATATTTCATCAGATTTTTTAACTACTTTTTTTACATTTTCTACATATTTATTTATATCAGTAATATTATCAATTTTTATGCTGTTTTCTAAATTATAAATTATTTGTTTCAACTCCGAAAATTCTAATTTCGAGATATTTATTGTTTCATAAATAATTTTTTTTATTTTTATAAATATTTTGGCTGCATCATAAAATATTACAAATTTTTCGTTTATATATTTCGTTTGTTTTATAACATTTTCTATTTGTGTCTTATATATTTTGTAAGGATTGATTAATTTTTTTTTCTTTTCATTTTTCTTTTTTTCTTCTTCGCTGTATTCTTTTTTGTTTTTTAGTTGTTCGTATTCTGTTACAATTTCATTAAGTGCAATTATTAATATTTTTTTATTTTCTGCAATATATTTATCATTACAGCTACTGTCTATTAGTTTATCTATCAATTTTAAATAAGCTTTTTGTTGCAAGAAAATAGAATCTCTCCACAATATAGAATAGTCTAATACTAACTTACTTATTTTGTGTGTTAGCTCAATGTTTATGATATTTGACAAATAATTTTTGTCGCTGTTTTTCAGTTCATTAGCTGCTGTCTCGACATAAGAAAATAATTCTTCGGAAATATTTTTTTGTATCTCAGCGAGTCTAAAGAAATAGTTTAAAACATCATTTTCTATATTCAATGAATTTATTGCCGATGATATATTATTTGTATAATTATTCACTTTAATTTTGATAATTTTAAAACAGAATATATAAATAAAAAATGCAAATATACAAAAAATAATTGATATTTAAATTTTTTATAATACTATCTGTGTGATTTCAAGCTATTGCTTATATTAATATTTTAATTTGGCGAAGGTATTGTTACCTTAATTAAAATATGTAAATTTGTCCCCGATAATTCTAAAGATAGAGTTGTTAAAACTCATTTGGAAAATGTTATTTTTATGTCTCTGATAAATACATATATTAGGGCAGACGCATCAAAAATAAATCATACTTGATTATCAATATGTTATGTTTTTAAAGCCATTAAAATTCACTATTTTGAAAATTGTAATTCCTTGATTTTCAGCACTTAAATATTTTGATGCGTCTGCCCTATACATATATAACCTTTATTTTTTTTTACAAATTTATTGGTAATCTTGGCGAAGAAATTGGGATATGTCATAGAAAAATAACATGTATTATATTTTATCAATTTAACAAATTTTCTGATATATGTAATGTCAGAGAACAAAAAAATCTTAAATAAAATGGAAAACGAAAAAAAAATTAAGAAAAATTTTACAGCTTGGGGGATGGATGAGTTGGAGGAAGAGTTCGATTTAAAAAAAACTATCGAAAATGAAAAATTGGAAAAACTATTAGATAATAATTTAGAACTTAATAATTTTGAAAATCAAAATATTAAGTATTATCAAAAATTATTATTTGAAAATGTACATTATTATAATGAGCAAGAACTTATAACAAAATTTATAGGTCCTATAATTTCACTTGCTAATTTCGATACGCAAGATTTTAGTTATTTTGCAGAACGAAATATCTCAGCTGTTGTTGGTAATTATGAAATGTTGGGGCGCACAGATGGCATGATTGCAACAGGAAGGTGGAAACCAAAAATACCTTTCTTTTTTATTAGTGAATACAAAAGAGAAGTAGAACCGCGAAGAAATCCGATGGCACAAAATTTAGCTGAAATGATTGTTGCACAGAAAATTAATAATAATAAATTCCCCGTTTATGGTGCTTATATTGTTGGAAAACAATGGCATTTTATGATACTTGACGATAAAACTTATACAATCAGTAGAGCTTTTGATGCAACAAGAGATGATATTTTTGATATTTTTAAAATCCTTAAAAATTTAAAAACAACTATCATTGAAATATTAACAAAAATGAAAGCTCAACATAACAAATAAATAAAATCTTAAATTTTAAATAAAATGGAAGACAAAAAAAATATCAAAAAAATTTTTACTGGGTGGAGTATGAATGAATTAGAGAAAGCATTTGGTTTAAAAAGAACTTTTAAAAATAAAAACTTAGAGAAACTATTAAATAACAATGTAGAGCTTAATAATTTTGAAAATCAAAGTGTTAAGTATTATAAAAAATTATTATCAGAGAATGTATATCATTATAATGAGGCGGAATTGATAACAAAATTTATAGGTCCGATGATTTCGCTTGTTAATTTTGATACGCCAGATTTTAGTTATTTTGCTGAACGTGATATCTCAGCTGTTATTGGAAATTATGAAATGTCTGGAAGAACAGACGGAATGATTGCAACAGGACAATGGGAACCTGAGATTCCTTTCTTTTTTATTAGTGAGTACAAAAGAGAAGTAGAACCACGAAAAAATCCAATGGCACAAAATTTAGCTGAAATGATTGTTGCACAGAAAATTAATAATAATAAATTTCCCGTTTATGGTGCTTATGTTGTTGGCAGAAATTGGTTTTTTATGATACTTGAAGATAAAACTTATACAGTCAGTGATGCTTACATTGCAACGAAAAATGATATTTTTGATATTTTTAAAATCCTTAAAAATTTAAAAATAGCTATTATTGAAATATTAACAAAAATGAACGAAAAACACATAAAATCTTAAATCTTATGAAAATACTTATTTTGAATTATGAATATCCTCCACTTGGAGGTGGTGCAGGTGTAGTTTCACGCTACCATGCAGAATGTTTATCTGATAAAAATAATGAAGTAACAGTTGTAACAACTTGGTACGAAGGCGAAAAAGAAATAACAAAAACAGGACAACTAAAAATTATCAAACTAAAATCAAAACGAAAATATACATATAAATCAACACCGACAGAATGGATTTCTTGGATCTTGCTATCTAAAAAATTCTTGTCTTTATATCTTAAAAAAAATAATTTTGATTATTGTTTTGCACATTTTGCGTTGCCATGTGGAGAAGTTGCCAGATTTATAAATAAGAAATTCAATATACCTTATGCAGTAATATCACACGGACAAGATATTCCATGGTTCTTTCCGAAACAAATGTTTAAATTTCATGTTATTACATATTTCTGGATAAAATATATTTGTAATAAAGCTGATAAACTTATTTTGCTTACAAAATCGATGAAAGAAAATGCAGACCGATTTTTGAATAAATCAAAACATAAAAATATTATAATCCCAAACGGATGCAGAACAGAAACGTTTTTGCCAGATTATTCAAAAAGAAGTAAAAAATTTAAAATCCTTTTTATTGGAAGACTTGTAGCTCAGAAAGATCCTTTTGTGTTTTTGAAAGCAGTAAAACTTGCCAAAGATAATTTAAAAGATAATTTTGAAGTTAAAGTTCTTGGAGATGGACTGCTTTTAAACAAAATGAAAGCTTTTACACAAAAATATAAGCTCAATAATATCATTGAATTTAAAGGTTGGGTGAACAAAGAAGAAATGCTTTATGAATATCAAAGCTCTCATATACAAGTTATTACATCAAAAGCAGAAGCAATGTCGATTGCGGCTCTTGAAGCATTGTCAACTGGTTTGTTTTTAATATCAACTCCCGTCAGCGGGAATACAGATGTTATAGAAAGCAATATTAACGGTGATTTTATTGATTTTTCGGACAGTAAAACACTTTCAATAAAAATTCAGGATTTTTATAATAAAAAATTTCTCAAATCTTACAAAGTTCCAGAAGAGTTCTTAAATGATTTTAGAAATAAATATAACTGGGATAATATTGTAGAGGAGCTTATAAAAATATTGCCAAAAAAAATTAAATAAAATCATTACAATATCTTAAAATATAAGCAATTAATTATTTAATTTTGTTAGATGAATCTACCAACAAATAAAATTGACAAGCTTTTTAATAAATTCAAATGTTGTGTTATAATTCCTACATACAACAATGCAACAAAAATTGAGGGTGTAATAAAAGATGTTTTACAATATACAAATAATATTATTGTCGTAAACGATGGCTCAACAGATAAAACAAATGATATTCTCAAAAAATATTCTTCACTGCATGTTATCGCTTACCGAGATAATAAAGGAAAAGGATATGCTTTACGAAAAGGTTTTAGATTTGCCGAAGAAATAGGATTTGAATTTGCAATAACAATTGATTCTGATGGACAACATTTTGCCAAAGATTTACTCGTTTTTATTGAAAAACTTAAAAAAGAAAAAAATGCAATAATTATAGGAACAAGAAAAATTGAAGCAAAAAAACAATCGAAAGGAAGTAGCTTTGCAAACAAATTCTCAAACTTCTGGTTTAAGTTAGAAACAGGAATAAAACACAATGACACTCAATCCGGATATAGGCTTTATCCTTTGATAACGATAAACAAGAAAAAATATTTCAGTAACAGATACGAATTTGAAATCGAAGTAATTGTTAGAGCCGCTTGGAGAGGTATTGATATATTATCTGTTCCAGTTAATGTATATTATCCTCGCCGTAGCGAAAGTATCTCGCATTTCCGTCCGTTCAAAGATTTTTTTAGAATAAGTGTATTAAACACTATTTTGATAATTACAGCATTGTTCTACGGTTTGCCAGCAAGGTTTAAACATAAAATCAAAAAAAAAGCCTAAAAAAAGCAATAAAAGAAAATATACTGCAAAGCAATGATTCTAATGCAAGAATTAGTGTCGCAATAGCTTTTGGAGTTTTTATGGGAATTATTCCTATATGGGGCTGGCAACTTATAACAGCAATAGCACTGGCTTATGTTTTTAAATTAAATAAACCGATTGTAATAATTGCGGCAAACATAAGTATTCCACCTATGATTCCTTTTATTTTATTTGGAAGTTTTTACACAGGTGCAATTGTTCTTGACAATGATTTAGATTTTGTTCACTTAAACTCATTTATTGATTTCGAAATCATAAAAAAAAATATTCTACAATATATAACTGGCGCTTGTGTTTTTGCCAGTATTACTGGAATATTTTTTGGTATTTTGAGCTTTTTTATTTTAAATTTTTTTAGGAAAAAATAAAAAATAATGATAAAAAACTTTTAAAACAATATACAAATATTATTTTTGTTGTTTTATTATTATGATTATATCTTACTGTTTTGGGTTTAATTAGATTGTAATAACTTATAAATCAGTAATATTCAGTTTTATGTTTTTGTAATTATTATTTTATTAATAGTTTTTTTATGAAAAAGATTATATCTTATAATGTAAATGGAATAAGAGCAGCCTTGAAAAAAGGTTTTGCTGATTGGCTTAAACAGGAAAATGCTGATATTATTTGTATCCAGGAAACAAAAGCCCAGCCAGAACAAATAGATTCTATGCTTTTTGAGTTCCTTGGATATAAGTCATATTGGTTTTCGGCGAAGAAAAAAGGATACAGTGGAGTTGGTATTTTAAGCAAACAAATACCTGATAATATTATTTATGGTATGGGAAACGAGAAGTATGACAATGAAGGCAGAGTTATAAGAGCCGATTATGGAGATACTTCTGTTATTAGTGTTTATCACCCGTCAGGCTCTTCCGGGACTGTGCGACAAGCATTTAAGATGGAATGGCTTAAAGATTTCAAAAATTATATTAACGAATTAAGTTTAAAAAGAAAAAAATTGATAATCTCTGGAGATTTCAATATCTGTCGCCTTTGGATTGATATACACAACCCGAAGAGACAACAAAAAACTTCTGGATTCCTGCCAGAAGAAAGAGAATGGTTTAAATCATTTATTGACACAGGTTTCTTTGATTCGTTCCGGAAATTTTATCCAGAAGAAATGTACAGTTACAGCTGGTGGAGTTATAGAATGAGAGCAAGAGCAAGAAATCTAGGATGGCGTATTGATTATCATATTATTAGCAATACATTGGAGACAAAAATTACAAACGCATATATATTGCCAGAAATAAAACATTCAGACCATTGCCCAGTAGTGGTTATTGCTGATTTTTAGATAAATATTTTTCTGTTATTTTGTTCAATTTGATTTCAATTTGTAATTTAGTAATAGTTAAAAAAATAATTTTCTGATTTGTTTTTTTGTAAAATATTTATTACTATATGTAAACCAATTCACAATTCGTAATTCACAATTCGTAATTCGTAATTCGTAATTCGTAATTCGTAATTCGTAATTCGTAATTC
>JAOZMB010000013.1 GCA_029934515.1 Bacteroidales bacterium | reverse complement strand
CTGAATATTACGGTAACTGCCACCATTATTTGTATATCTTGAAATATTAAGACCAAAAACAGTAACTTTATTACACAGAAAAATACCAGTTAAAACACTGTTTTCAATACGTTCAGATAAATTAAGTTTGCTGAATAAGTTCACAGATAAACTTCCGAACATACAAAAAATATTTTATGAACTGCAAGCACTGAATAATAAAAGCACTTGACAAAGCACAAAAACAAAAAGAAATAGCAGATAAAGCACTTGAAAAAGCCGAACAAATGCAAATAAAAGTAGAAACCTCAATGTTCGACAAAGCAGTAAAAGAGCATGATAAGGAATGGAAAGTATATAATCATTATAATAAAAACGAAATACTTGATAAAATTGACAGACTTGATCTAAGCGATAATGCCCTTTTACGCCTCCCAAAAGAAGTGACCAAATGCCAAAACCTAAAACATATTAATTTAATTGGTAATAAAAGATATTGATTAGCAAGATTGTTTCATAAAAGTAAAAACCACCCGAATAAACTCAGTTTATGTTTCAGTAAACGATTTATCAGATATTGATAGCTCTTATTGGAAACTTATAAAAGGTATTGAATTTTCAAATAAATTACAAGAAATTCCAAAAATATTTTACAACAAACTCAACTTACTTATCTTGATTTAAGTAATAATATGTTGGAAATTTTATCAAAAGGAATTGGAAACCTGAAAAATATTATTGGAAGAATAAGTTTATACAAAAATGAATTAACAAGTTTACCCAAAGAAATTGGAACCTGAAAAATATTACTAAATTGTATTTGAAAGGTAATCAATTTAGCAGTTTACCAAAAAAAATCGGATTCGCTTATGTATTTCTTGGTTGAGTTTAAGATAAATTGTCGATAACAATCTTTTTCTAAACATTTATAATTTTGATGTCCTGTATGAATATGACCATTTTTTTATATATTGAGTTAACAACAAGAAGGACAAGTAATTTCTGACATAATCGCTGATTTATTTTTTTGGCAAAGATAAAAAAGATTAATAAATAGTTAGTTAGTACAACCAATATTTCTTATCAAAATAATTCATTATATAAGCCGAAAAAATTTTTTTTCTAAGTTTTGCACAAAAAATCGCCTAAAAACAGGAACAAATTTAAAACCTATATAAATGATATTAAGGCAATAACGATTTCTTGCTAACCTTTTGTAAGGTATAAAATGATAAATTATTCAAAAAAAAATTTTGACATATATTTATATCACGTGAATTGATGCTTTTTTACAATTAATAAAATAAAGGCATGTTTCCATATTTTAATGTTTTTTTCTCTAAATATGAGTTAATAGAATTGAATATTTATACATGTTTTAACTTGTGTGTATTTCGGTTAAGCACATGAGAGCTTTACTAAGATTGCCAAATTTTTATATACATGATAATCAATAACATAAATCTTATTATTTAGGAAAGAGGTCTATTACTTTAATCAGTTTATTGTTTATAATTTTTTATATGTTAAATTATTGAATTGCAAAATGATAACTTAATATTATTAAGTTTTTCAAAAAAAAATTTGTAAAATTGTAATATTTTATTTTTTTTTACCAAAATAATTTATATTGAATTAGGTATTTCTTGTTTGTTTGGTGTAACACATTGTTGTCATAGTTGAGTGTGCAAAGTACCTTTAATACTGTGATATAATATTGATGAAAAATAAAATAATTATAAAACCTCGGGGCAATCCCGAAACAATTAAACATTTGCAGGATATACTTAAAATCGATGAGATACTTGCAAATCTTCTGGTGCAAAAAGGAATAACAAATTTTGATGAGGCGAAGTTTTTTTTTCGTCCTTCGTTAAATAATCTTCACAATCCTTTCATAATGAAGGATATGGAAGTAGCGGTTTCAAGATTATATAAGGCAATAACAGAACAAGAAAAAATACTTGTTTTTGGTGATTATGATGTTGACGGAACAACATCTGTAGCTCTTGTTTATTCATTTTTGAATGACATACATGATAATTTATATTATTATATTCCAGACAGATACTCCGAAGGTTATGGAATATCATTGAAAGGAATAGATTATGCAAAAGAAAAAGGATGTACGCTTGTTATTGCACTTGACTGTGGTATTAAAGCTGTTGACAAGATTGAATATGCAAATAAAATAGGTATAGATTTTATTATTTGTGACCACCATAAACCTGGGAAGAATATACCAAATGCAATTGCCGTACTTGACCCTAAAAGGTCTGATTGTAATTATCCTTTTAAAGAACTTTCGGGTTGTGGTGTAGGTTTCAAATTTCTACAAGCATTTGCAATAAGAAAAAGAATACATTTTAATAAATTGTATAAATATATAGACCTTCTCGTTGTAAGTATTGCTTCTGATATTGTTCAAATTACAGGAGAAAATAGAATACTTGCTTATTTCGGACTTAAAAAAATAAATATAAAACCCATAGAAGGACTAAATGCAATTAAAAAAATTGCCAGTGTTGAAAATAAAGTTCTAACTATTACTGATTGTGTTTTCAAAATAGGACCGAGAATTAATGCTGCTGGAAGAATAAAATCAGGTAAATATACTGTTCAATTATTGATTGCAGATAACTCAGAAAAAGCAAAAAAACTTGGAAAAAAAATTGATGATTATAATACTGAACGGAAATATATAGACAGAAAAATAACACATGAAGCACTAAGAATAATAGGTAATAATATCCAATTAAGAAATAAAAAAAGTACTGTTCTTTATAATGCAAAATGGAACAAAGGAGTCTTAGGTATTGTAGCTTCACGATTAACGGAAACTTATTATCGTCCAACGGTAGTGCTTACAGAGTCAAATGGTATTGCAACAGGCTCGGCTCGTTCTGTTTCTGATTTTAACCTGTACGCAGCAGTTGAAGCATGCGCTCATTTGCTGGAGAATTTTGGCGGACACACTTTTGCTGCTGGATTGACAATGAAAATTGAAAATATTGAAAAATTTACAAAATGTTTTGAAACTTTTGTATCAGAAAACATCACTCCAGCACAAATGATACCGGTTATTAAAGTTGATGCAGAAATAAAATTCGCTGACATAACACCAAAATTTTTTAGAATAATGAAACAGTTTGCTCCTTTCGGACCTGGAAACCTATCTCCTTTGTTCTTAACAAAAAATGTTATAGATACAGGAAGAACAATGCCTGTCGGAAAAAATAAAGAACACCTAAGAATAGAAATGAAAGATTCTGATAATAAAGTATTATCTGGAATAGCTTTTTCAATGGCACAGCATTATAAAAATATTCATAATAAAAAACCGTTTACTGTTTGTTATTCACTGGACGAAAATGTATTTAAGGGTAGAATTAGCCTACAGGCAGTAGTCAAATATATTCAATTTTGATTATACAATTAATAGTTAGCTCTTGAACAAATACTATTATTTTTAAATATTTATCAAAAATAAAAAAATAAAAAATGTTATCTGAAAATAAAATAAATGCAAGAATCATTCAATTAGAAAAAGAAAATATTTCGTTGAAAAAAGAACTTAACAAGAACAAAAAATTGGCGGAAAGAATAGTCTTATTAACAGAAAACGAAAAACAATTAAGAAATATTATTGCAACAAAAGATAAATTCTTTTCGATAATTGCACACGATTTAAAAAATCCATTTCATCAAATGTTAGGATTTATTGATATATTAATCGAAAATATTGATAAATATGATAATAGACAAATAGAAAAAATTGTTCTGTATCTTAATAAATCAGCATATAACGGATATAAACTTCTTGAAAATTTGCTTGAATGGTCAAGGGCGCAGACAGATAATATAAAATTCGAACCCGAAAAAGTAAATATAGTGAAAATTATAGAAGAAGAAATTGAATTTGTTAGAGAAAACGCAGAAAATAAAAGAATTTCTATAATAACAGATTTTTTGTTCTTCTATAATTATGTATTCGTTGACTTGGATATGTTAAAAACTATACTTAGAAATTTGATTTCAAATGCCTTAAAATTTACATTGACAGGAGGCGAAATATTTATTTCTATTGAGCATTCAGATAAATTTTCAAAAATAAAAATTAAAGATAATGGAATAGGAATACCAATAGAAAAAATAAATAGATTATTCAGAATCGATAAAGTACAATCAACACCAGGAACAAATAACGAACACGGAACAGGTCTTGGATTAATTCTTTGTAAAGAATTTGTAAATAAAAATGGAGGTAAAATATTCGTTGATAGCGAACCTGGACAAGGAAGCACTTTTAGTTTTACTTTGCCTAAGATATAAGATTCTATAATTGTAATAAAAAAATAATATTTACAAAATGAAATATAGCATCGAGTTAATTCGTCTGGTAGCTGTAATTTTAATAATATTTACACACACAAAACATGAACTAACAGACGGAATTTTCTATTTCTTTATCGAAGAAATTCCTAAATATGGGACAGTTATTTTATCAATAATCTCTGGTTATTTGTATTGGAAAATATCTAAAAATAAAAAATCATTATTTTCAAAAAAAATAAAAAGTTTGTTAATTCCATACGTAATTGCAAATATAACAATATTAATACCTGTTATAATTGCAAATTATTTTGGATATAATTTCCTGAATAGATTAACATACGATTTTTCATTAATTTCGGAAGGATTATTATCTATAAACTCGCCTCCAATTAATCCTCCAACTTATTTTGTAAGAGATATTTTTATTGTATTTGTTCTAATCGAGCTAATTTTTGGTAAGAACTTAAAAATGTTATTAATAATTATTCCATTGCTTGTCTTCGGAAAGTTAATGTTAAGATACGATATATTAATTTTATTTATAACGGGAATATTTATTGCAGAGTTTAAAATCAACAAATATATTTATTTAATAGTTTCGTTTTTTATATCAATAATTTCTTTCTTATATTTTAATCAATTTTCAAAATATTTCGTCTCAATTTTCATTTTCGTATTATTAATAGATACAAAGATAATATTTTTTAAAACAGGAGCTTTTTCGTATTTGTTGCATTTATATCATGCCCCAATAATTGTATTATTTTATCCTATAATAAGTTTTTTCGTTAAAAATGCTTATCTTAATATTATCTTACAAATATTGTTGGCAATAATATTTACTTCGTTATTGTTCTTATTAACAAGAAAATTTAATATTTTAAAAATACTCTCAGGTGGCAGATAAATAATATTTTCAACATTATTACTAATTTTCTTTCTCGTCAAGTTCGAGCCATCGATATTCTTTTTCATCAATAATTTCTGTCAGCTCTATGTAACGTTTTGATTTTTTAGCAAATTTTTTTGATTCTATATTTGAAGAATTTAATATTTCTTCGATGACAGTTTTTTCGATATTCAACTCTTCTAATTCTTTTTCAATAGACTTTAATTCAAGTCGTTCTTTGTAAGTTAATTTATTAGATTTTTTTATATTTACTTTAATTTTCTTCTTATTTTTTACATTTTTTTTTGAATTTTCAATTTCTTTGTTCAATTTTTTTTCCTTCTCGGCAGCATTATATACAGAATAATTGCCAGGGAAATGTCTAATTTTTCCGTTTCCTTCAAAAATAAATAAAGTATCCACAACATTATCAGTAAAATAACGGTCATGCGAAACGATTAATAAATTGCCATTAAAATTTTGCAAATATTCTTCTATAACGTTGAGTGTCATTATATCAAGGTCGTTAGTAGGTTCGTCAAGTATCAGAAAATTCGGATTTTTCATCAACACAGTCATAAGATATAATCTTCGTTTTTCTCCTCCGCTAAGTTTTGCAACCGTAGAATAATGCATGTCTCTCGGAAACAAAAAATGTTCCAGATACCTTGCAGCCGAAAGAGTTCTTCCTTCGCCAAGCGAAATAACATCAGCAACATCTTTTATAACATCTATAACCCGCATATTATTTTCTATTTCCTGTCCAGACTGTTTGTAATAAGCCAAAACAACAGTTTCGCCGTATTCCAAATAACCTGTATCGCTTTGCAATTCATTGGCAAGAATATTTAGAAATGTGCTTTTCCCAACTCCATTATTGCCAACTATTCCTATTTTTTCTAATCTTGTAAATTTATAAGAAAAATCACTTATTAAAACTTTATTGTCATATTTCTTACCAATTCCATAAATATCAATTATTTTTTTACCAAGTCTTTTAGATTTAATATTTATTCCTACTTTATCATTATTTATTTTTCTGTCAGCTTTATCTTTAATTTTATAAAAATTTTCTACACGATATTTTGCTTTTGTTCCTCTTGCTTTTGGTTGTCTGCTCATCCATTCTGATTCTTTTTTTAGAATATTTTTTGCTTTTTCTATGTCCATATAATTTTTTTCTGTTCTCTCAGCTTTCTTTTTAAGAAAGTAAGTATAATTTCCTTTATATACGAACATTTTTTTGTCATCGAGTTCAATAATATTTGAACAAACACTATCCAGAAAATATCTGTCATGAGTAACAACAAGTATAGTAATTTCTACTTTTGTTAAATATCCTTCAAGCCATTCAATCATTTCAAAATCAAGATGATTGCTTGGCTCATCAAGTATCAAAAAATCTGGTTTGTTAATAAGAGCATTTGCAAGTGCAAGGCGTTTTTTTTGTCCACCGGATAGCTCCGAAACAAGTTGATTAAGATTAAAAATTTTTAATTTATGAAGTATTTTTTTTATTTTAGATTCATAATCCCACGCATTTAATATATCCATTTCTTCTATCGATTCCTGTATAAGTTTTTGTTTACCAGAATTCATTGCATCTTCGTATTTTCTTACAGCATTTATTATTTTATCAGACGAAGAAAAAACTTGTTCCATTACAGTTTTATTATTATCAAAATCTGGTTCCTGTTTTAAATATCCAACAGTTATACCTTTTTCAAATATTATTCTTCCTGTATCAGCGCTTTCAAGTTTGCTTATAATATTTAAGATCGTTGTTTTTCCTGCTCCGTTTTTTGCAATTAGAGCAGTTTTTTCATGTTTATTTATTACGAAAGATATATTTTCAAATAATACTCTTTCATTAAAAGATTTACTTATATTCTCAACAAGTAGATATGCCATTTTTGTTAATTTTTAATTTAATAATTGTTTGAAAGTTTTTTTACACAATACACAAAAAACTTTTTATTGTACAGGTTCAAATATTTGTAAATAATAATAAATTAGTGTAACTTTGCCAAGTTATTTTAAATATATTCCAACTAATTTAATAAAAAATTTATTAGCTTTTGCTAAATCGGAACTTACAAAGAAAATAAATATTTATGTTATGACAAAAAAACTATTTAATATTAAAAAGATAAGTAAAATATTTTTTATTGCAATATTATCTGTTTTGGTACTTTTAATTGCTATTTTTTTGATATTGCAAATAAGTTTTGTTCAAAATAAGATAAAAGATTATGCCGTAAAAGAGCTTTCGGAAGTTCTAAAAACAAAATTAAAAATTAAAAATCTAAATATTTCTTTTTTCGATGGAATAATTTTAGACGGCGTTTATTTGCAGGATTTACAAAAAGATACTCTTGTTTATGTTGATAACATAAATATTTCACCATCAAATTTTATTACCTCTATTGATGATATTAGTTTGAATAAAATTGAGTTAAACGGTTTGATATGCAAACTTTATGAGACAGAAAGAGATGTACTAAACTTGCAATTTATTATTGATGCTTTTACTTCCGAAGATACAGATACAGCATCTTCGCAGGCATTTCGTTTGCGATGTAATAAATTTGAACTAAATGATGCAAAATTTATTTATAAAATATACAATCCAGAGAAAATTAATGGTATTAACTACGATGACCTTGAAATTACAAAATTAAATGTTTCACTTTCTAATTTGGATATTTTTGACGAAGATATAAAAGTAAAAATAAATAATATATCTCTTAAAGATAAAAGCGGTACAGAAATCAAAAAATTTAAATCATCAAAAAGTTTAATAAGTCCGCAAGCTATACTTCTCGATAATTACGAATGTGTAATGTCTGATTCGGAGCTGTTTTTAGACAGTCTTTATATAAAATATAAAAATTGGGGTGCTTTTTCAAATCCTATAAGTGATTTATATTGGGGCGCTAATTTTAAGGATAGTTCTAAACTTAATTTGAAAGACTTGGCATATTTTGTTCCAGACTTGTCTGGTTTCGAACAAACAATATTTCTGAATGGCGCTCTAAGTGGAAGTATTGATAAATTAGATATAAAAAATTTAATTTTGAGATATGAAAATGCTTTACGTATAGAATTTAGTTCGAAATTGAATAATTTGCCTGATATAGAAAACTTGGATTTTTTGATTGACATAAAAAATTTAAATGCTGATATTATTAAAATAAAAAATATTAAACTCCCAAACGATACAGGACAAATTTTTGAAATGCCAGAAAGTATGCAAAATATTAATAAAATAAACTACTCTGGTATTACAAAAGGTTCTATTTTTAATTTTGTTTCAGAAGGAAAATTAAATGGAAATTTTGGAAAAATAACAGTAGATATTGTCGGCAGTCGCGATTCTGTTACAACTTTTGGGGCAAAAGGTATGTTCAAAGCCGAAAATATTGATATGAAAAAAATCGGTGGAGATGAGTTCGGAAATCTTACTTTCGAACAAACAATAGATTTCAAGTATCTTAAAAACAAAAAAATAAAACTAAAAACAATAGGAAAAATAGACAGCTTTACTTACAAAAATTTTACATACAAAAATATCCGTTTGTATGCAGATATGTACGACCTTAAATTTGACAGTGTAAGTGTCTATTTAGAGCAAGACGGTGTTCATGCAGAGCTTAATGGTATGCTAAATTTTAATCCAGAAATACCTGAATTTGCATTTGATTTGATACTCGATAAAGTAGATTTAAAAAAACTAAATCTTGAAAAAAATACGAAAAAATCACTTTTATCTTTTGCTTTTAATGGCAATTTTAAAGGTGTAAATATTGACGATTTTGATGGTAATATTAAACTTTACAAAGGACTAAAATATCAAAATGACAGCTTAAATATTTTGTTAAATAAATTCAATTTACAAACAAGTATTCAGAACGATGAAAAAAAAATAATTCTAAAATCTGATTTTATTGATGTAGATATTACTAATTCCGGTAAACTATCACACATTATTGAATCTCTGGAAATATTGACAGGTAAATTTTTGCCTATATTTATTCCTGAAAAAGAAAATACACAAAATGAAAAAATCGAGCATATAGAAAATCTAATTTTTTCTGTGAACATAAAAAAACCTAAATTAATAAGTCAGTTAGTTTTATCAGAACTTGATATTGCAAAAAATACAAAGATAGATGGAGATTTTAATCTAAAAAATAAAACCTTAAATATGGTCTTATCATCGGAATATATTAACTATGAAGATACTAAAATTAATGATTTTTATATAATTGCAAACACAGAAAATGACAGCTTACACATTAAAACAGGAGGCTCGGCATTGAACCCAGCTGGATATATGGAACTTGAAAATTTTGATATATCATCAAAATTGCATAACAATAGTATTGATTTTAATATTACATGGGACAACTATAAAGATACTTTGGCTTATTCTGGAAAAATTAAAGGTTTATTAAGTATTACAGAGAAAGTAGACAACAAAAAAAAGAATATAATAAATTGTAAATTTGATAAATCAAATGTTAAAGTAGCAGATGTATCTTGGAATTTTACAGACTCTGAAATAATAATAGATACGTCATCTGTTGATATTCGGAATTTATTAATAAAAAACAATAAACAGGAAATATCAATTAACGGAAAAATATCTGAATATGAAAACGATACTCTTACAACAAAATTTAAAGAGTTCGAGCTGACATCTCTGGAAGCCCTAACTAAGGGCGAACCAAGTCTGGAAGGAACTTTAAACGGAAGAACACATTTTGTTCAATTATATAAAAAACCTTTATTTTTTACAAACGATACAATAAAATCATTGCGTATAAGTGGAATTTCTCTTGGCGATTTGTATATAAAAAGCGAATGGCAAAAAATGGATAACAGAATCGGAATAAGTCTATTCACATTAACGGGACGCACAAAAAAAATAAAAGACAGCATAGGAGGATATTATTATCCGAAAAAAGATAGTATCTCGTTGATAACAAAACTACAAGGATTTAAAATAAAATCATTTGAGAGTTTATACAAAGAAAATATAAAAACAAATCCTGAGGCTCAACTATGGGGTGAATTAAATATTTTTGGTTATTTAAAAGACCCGCAAGTGAACGGAGATATAAAATTAATAAATACTTTAATAAATGTTTTGTATCTAAACACAAAATATTCTGTTGACGGTGAAATGAATATAAATATAAGTAACAAAAAAATAAAAATTGAAAAAACAAAATTGTTCTCTCACAAACGTTCTGGATACGCTATACTTAACGGAGAGATAAAACATAATAATTTTGATAATTTTGAACTTGGTATTTTTGTTAAAGCTAATAATTTCCAACTACTAAACACTGTGCCAACCGACTCGTCTGCATTTTACGGTACAGCATATGGAACAGGAAATATTAATGTTACTGGTCCTATTGATGATATAATTATTGATATTAATCTAATTACTGGAAAACGAACAGCTTTTTTTATACCTCTTTCTTCAAGCGAGAATTTAAGCGAAGAGACTGGTTTTATAAGCTATGTAAACGATAATACTTTGCGTGTAAACAAAAATGAAATTTATGAAGATGAATATACAGCAGACCTATCTGGAATGAAATTAAACCTGAACCTAGAACTGACTCCAGAAGCAGAGATACAGTTAATAATGGACGAAAGCTCTGACGATATAATTAAAGCAAAAGGCAGAGGGAGTATGGAAATAGGAATCGATACAAGAGGAGATTTTACAATGTTCGGAGATTTTGAAATAGAAGAAGGAGATTATTTGTTTACCTTAAAAAGTATTATTAGTAAGCATTTTGATATCAAAAAAGGAGGTACGATAAGATGGTACGGCGACCCTGAGAATGCAATAATTGACCTAAGTGCAATTTATTCTTTAAAGAAAGTTTTGTTGTACGATTTAATGGTGGACGACCAATATAGGACAATAAAATCAGCAGCAGACTGCAATATTACAATGTCGGGAAAGCTAATGAACCCAGATATAAATTTCGGAGTTAAAATTCCAAACGGTTTTGAATCAGTGTCGGAGCAGTTAGAAAATTTACAAAAAGACGGTATAAATAAGCAATTTTTATCTCTGTTGATTATTGGTGCATTTCAGCCATTGCCAGGTTTGAGTCAGGAAGGAGTAAGCGATGGTGCGGTTGTAAAAACAGGTGAAATACTTACAAATCAGCTTAATAGATGGCTCTCGGATATTAGCAATGATTTTGATGTAGGTGTAAATTATCAATCGGGAGACCGTATTACAAACGATGAATTAGAGGTCGCGCTGTCCACACAACTATGGGACGATAGAATTATATTAAACGGAAATGTTGGAGTAGGAGGAACGCTTAAAGAAGAAAATGTAAATACAAATTCATCTGGTTTTGTAGGAGAAGTAGAAATGGAAGTTAAATTAAACAAACAAGGTTCTGTACGTATGAAGGTTTTCAACAAAGCAAACGATGAATTAGATTACGATAAAGGACAGTACACACAAGGAGTTGGTTTTTTCTGGTTGCGCGAATTTAATCGTTTATTTTTTTGGATAGACAAAGATAAGAAAAAAAAGAAAAATAACAAATAAGTAAATTACGAATTATAAATTACGAATTACGAATTGGTTTACACCTGATAATAAGTATTTTACAAAAAACAAATCAAAAAGTTATTTTTTAACAATTACTAATAAAAATTATTCGGTGCTTAAATATATATATCCTGAGACCGATAATGTAGAAGCCATATCATTTCCGAGTGTTTCAACAAATTTTATATCATTTTTATTAAAATCGTTTAGTGAGGCGAGTTCGATAATTCCAAAAACTTTTTCGCCAAGCATTATAGGAACAATAAGTAAAGCCTTAGGTTTTGTATTACCAAAAGCTGTTACAATTTTTAGATAATCTTCTGGCAGTTTGTTAATATAAAATGTTGTTTTTTCTATTGCCGCAGTCCCGACCAATCCTTCTCCTAATTCAATAATTTTCGTTATAATTTTTTCTTGATTAAAAGCATAAGCGGAGTCTATATATAAGACTTTTTTGTTTCCTATTTTCTTAATAAAATATATACCTCCAATATTTGCATCAAGATATCTTACAAGGTTTGAGATTATTTCAAAATTAAGTTGTTTATTATCTGAATTTGTGTGTCGTCTAAATATATTTTCAAATTTAGCAAGTTCGAGTGTTATTTTATCAGAAGTCTCTCTTTCTTTATGTAGTTCGATATTTGATATTTTTTCTTTTTTTAATTTAATTTTCAATTTCATTAACGATTTGCTAATCCTGTCGTTCTTATTAACAAAATTTATATCTGTTTCGTAGTTCTCTGATATTATATCATTAATAAATATTTCTTTTTTCTTCAAATCTTCGGAATGTAAATTCAGAGTTGTTAATATATTTTCAAAATCATTTTTCAATTTCTCATTATCCACAGAGAACAAATCACTAACTATTTTATTAAGTTTATTAATTTTTTCTTGAAAAGATTTAAAAAATAATATAATTAAAAAACCAGTAATTAATAAATAAATAACTAATATTAGAATAATTAAATATTTGTTTAAGCTCTTTATTTCTCTATTTCTATTATTAACAACAGGAATAACTTCGGACAATAAAACTTGTATTGTTTGAATAATTTCCAACATCTCAACTGTAATTCCTGTTTTATAATTTATTCCGTTCTCAACAAACAAATTTTTATAAAGAACAAACGTATTATCGTACTCACTCAGAGCATCAATAATTTGCCTTGAACCGTAATTGTTGGTTGTATCTATATTTTTGAAAATCTGCTCGTCAAGTAATTGTTTTGATTTACTAATAAATTTTTTCGAATAAACAAAAGATTTTTCTTCCGAAAATAATTGTCTTTGTTTTTTTAGATTATTAAATTTATCCAGAATGTCATTGTTTCCAAAAATAGTAATTTTACGTTCTAATTTTTTTTCTATATAGATTATTGATTCCGTATAACCAGTATTTTCATTACCAATTTTTAATATATTGTTTGTTAATAATTTGAACTTATTATTAAACTTTTTTAGCAATCTATTTATTTCAACAAAATTATATTTTATTATATTTTTATTATCTATAAAATTTTCGGACAAATTTTCTGTTAATTTATCACAATTTTCAATATCTAATAAAACTTTGTTCGTATATTTATCTTCTTTCAAATCAAAAAAAAGTTGTTCATGTTCATTATCTACAAACAAAAATAGGTCTTCTTTAAGTTGGAATAAATTATTATCTAATATTGTAATATTATAACTGTTATCAGGAACATTATTTAATTTATTTTTTAGGTCGGCAATCAAAAAAAATGTTATTGACGACAAAATTATAACAATAAAAAACATTACTATAAGACTGTTTTTAACTTTATGCTTGTTTGATAAAATCATTTAAAATATTATTTGTTTAAGATTTATAAATCTGTGAAAATCCGTATAATCTGTGTTTTTCCGTGTTCCTATTATGCTTCGCTTATTTATATTAATATCCTGGTTTACCAAGAATTTTGAACATATTTGTTTTATATGTTTCTACACCTGGCTGGTCGAATGGGTTTACATCGAGCAGATATCCACTTATTCCGCATGCTTTTTCAAAAAAATATATTAATTCGCCGATACAGTATTCGTTTATTTTTTGTATTTCAATAGTTATGTTCGGCACACCTCCTTCAACATGTGCAAGTTTTGTTCCGAGTTCTGCACTTTTGTTTATATGGTCGATTCGTCTTCCTGCAAGATAATTTAAATTATCCAAATTATCATAATCTGATGGCAATAATAATTTGTTGTCTGGTTCTTTTACAGATATTACAGTTTCAAATATATTTCTTATTCCGTCTTGTATATATTGTCCGATAGAATGTAAATCAGTAGTAAAACTTGCACTTGCAGGGAATATTCCTTTTCCTTCTTTTCCTTCGCTTTCGCCGTAAAGTTGTTTCCACCACTCTGCAAAGTATTTTAATTTTGGATTATAATTAACAAGAACTTCAATATTGTAATTATTTTTGTAAAGCAAATTTCTTATAAGTGCATATTTCGCTGCAATATTTTCATCAAAACTTTTTTTTATTCCTGTTTGTTTTGCAATATTTTTTGCTCCATCAATAAGTTGTTTTATATCAAATCCAGCAACAGCAATAGGCAGTAAACCCACTGGCGTTAAAACAGAAAATCGTCCTCCTACATCGTTTGGAATAACAAAAGTTTTGTAATCATTCATATCGGCAAGTTGTTTTAAGGCACCTTTTTTTTTGTCTGTTATTACAACTATTCTTTTGTTTGCATTGTTTTTGTATCTATTGTATAAATCTTTTTTTAAAATCCTGAATGCAACTGCTGGCTCTGTTGTTGTTCCTGATTTTGAGATAACTATCACTGAATATGACTTATCCTTTAAAAATTCACAAAGCTCGTACAAATAATCTTCGCTTATATTATTTCCAGCAAAAACAACCATAGGTTTTATGTTTTGTCTGTTTGGAACAAAACTTTTGCTCAATGCTTCAATCACTGCTTTTGCTCCAAGATAAGAACCGCCTATACCAATCACAACAATAACATCATTTTCAGTTCGTAAATCAGAAGCTGTTTTTTCAATATCGCTTATTATATCACTGTTCAACTCGAAAGGTAAATTAACCCAGCCAAGATAATCACTTCCTTTTTTGGTTTTATTGTGCAATGCGCTATTATTTTCCAAAGAATTATCTGCAAATTTAATCAAACAATCTTTTACAATAAAATTATCTACATGCTTAGTTTCTAATTTCATAAAATGTTATATTAATTTTTTATTAAATTATATCTTATATTTTATAAATTTTATATAAAAGTAAATATTAATTTTTTATAAAAAAATAATATAAATAAATTATTATTTTTGGCTACCCGTATAAGGTGGGACAGTTTGTTTAATATTATCAAATCTAAAAAATGATAAAGTTCTGAATAATAGATATATAAAACTTTTTTGTTTAAAATTATTTATTATTACTTTGCAAAAAAAACGAACTATGAAAAAAAACATTTTTATTTTATTGTTTATTGTAACAGCAATAAATACAACAGAAGCACAAGAATTTTGGGTTAAGAAATTTATATACACCCCCAAAGATATTACCGCAAGAGTAAGCCCACAAACAGATGACAACAGCCAAAAATGTGCGATAATAAAAATTCATACTAATTTGAGAGGTTTAAAATTTGACTGTAATATGGGGTTTTGTGGAGATGATATACCATACGACGATGCAGGAATTTATAAACTATATGTCTCACCAGGAGAAAAACGTATAATGATACAAAAAGAAGGATTTATTCCACTGGAATATATTATTGAAGATTACCATATTAAAACTCTCGAAAAATATAAAACACAGAAAGATAATATAAATATAAAAGCAAACGTACCGCAAAACAAAAATTATAATTTAAAGGAAAGAAAAGGTAACATCGCAATTACAACTACACCATCGGAAGCCGAAATTTTTATTAACGGAAAATATAAAGGCACAAGTTCGATAATGCTTTACGATATTATGATAGGAGACTATACAATAGAAGCAAAAAAGACCAACTACGCAACGACAACAAAAAAATAAGTATTATAAGAAGGACAAACAATACAAACAGAACTTATACTGAAAAGCGGAGTAACAGTTACAATAAACAGCAAACCGCAAGTAGCAAACTTGTATATTAACGGTAATTATAAAGGTAAAGCATCGCAAAATATTGATCTATCTTTTGGAGAACAAATAGTGAAACTAACTGGAATTGATAAATACAAAGATACAGAACATACAATAAACATACGACAAAACGGAAAAAAACATATACACTGCAACTTAAAACAGAATACAAAACAGACAATAAAATGGTATTGGTTAAAGGAGGAACATTCAAAATGGGAGGAAATCGCTATGATGATGAACAACCAATACACACTGTAACGGTTTATGATTTTTATATAGGCAAGTATGAAGTAACCCAAAAGCAGTGGAAAGAAATAATTGGCAACAACCCAAAATTAATCTCCGTGTTTTTTTTATGCCTATCGGCATAATGTTAAACACGGAGCTACTATTGTTTTTTTTTGTCTTTTCAGAATAATAATATCTGTATCTCTCACAAAACATGTAGATATTTAATATAATATATAACATAAAGAAATACAATTTTTTTTAGTTTTTATAAAAAAATACAATTTTTTTTTAGTTTTTATAAAAAAATACAATTTTTTTTTAATTTTTATAAAAAAATATATCTTTGTAAAAAAAATTTAAAATAAAATAAAAATAAGATTATGAAAAGTTTTTTTAAGTTTATGTTTGCAGGAATGTTTGGTTCTATTTTGGCATTAATTATTGTTGCATTAATTGGAGTATTAGTTATTGTTGGAATAGCTAAATTTTCAGATGAAGATATTGTTGTGAAAGAGAAATCAGTTTTGAAATTAAGTTTTGAGAATCAAATAGCAGACCGCAGTTCTACTCAACCTAATATATCGAAATTTTCAATTGATACAAAACTTGGTCTCAGCGATATTACTGATGCCATTAAGACTGCCGAGAAAGATGATAATATTAAAGGTATTTGGCTTAATCTATCTTCTATTCCAGCTGGTGTCGCAACTGTCGAAGAAATTAGAAATTCATTACTCGATTTTAAGAAATCGGGAAAATTTATTATAGCAAATGCTGATTTTTATACACATAAATCTTACTACCTCGCCTCTACCGCCGATAAAATATATTTAACTCCCGAAGGCGATATGCAATTTATGGGACTTAGCGCACAGATTATGTTTTTTAAATCGATGCTTGAAAAAATAGGAGTAGAACCAGAGATTATCAGACACGGCAAATTTAAAAGTGCAGTCGAACCGTTTATGTTAGACCAAATGAGCGATGCCAATCGCGAACAAACATTAAAATATGTTGGCTCAATATGGAACAATTTCCTTAAAGGTATAAGTAAAGAAAGAAAAATTTCTATCGAAAATTTGAACCTTTATGCTGACAGTTTGTATATAAAAAGTGCAAAAGCTGCTCTTGAATACAAAATGATTGACGAGCTTAAATATTATGATATGGTCGTAGACGAACTAAAAACTCTAACTGAAATAGAAAAAAAAGATGATTTGAATACTGTAAGTTTATCTGATTATTTAAAAACACCAGCCAACTATGATATAGAAAATATAAAAAAATATACTAATAAAAAAATAGCTGTAATTTATGCCTCTGGTCAGATAAATATGGGCAAAGGCGATGATGAAACAATTGGTTCAGCATCATTATCAAAATCAATAAGAGAAGCACGAATGGATACATCTGTGAAAGCAATTGTTCTTAGAGTAAACTCACCCGGCGGCAGCGCACTTGCGTCAGAGATTATTTGGCGTGAAACAATTCTTGCAAAAAAAGAAAAACCATTTATCGTATCTATGGGAGATGTTGCAGCATCTGGCGGATATTATATTGCATGTTTTGCGGATACAATTGTAGCAGAGCCAAACACAATTACAGGCTCAATAGGAGTATTCGGTTTATTGTTTAATACTGTTGAACTTATGAATAAAATCGGAGTAAATACAAGTACTGTAAATACAAATAAACATGCAGATATCGGAAGTCCAACAAAAAAAATGACACCTTTTGAAAGAGCCATTATTCAGGAAAAAATAGAAGATATTTATGATACATTTATTACACATGTCGCCGAAGGAAGAGGAATGACAAAAGAAGATATTGATTCAATCGGACAAGGAAGAGTGTGGAGTGGTAAAGATGCTCTCGATAATGGATTGGTAGATGTTATGGGTGGTTTACAGATTGCAATAGATATAGCTTCACAGAAATCTGGACTCGAAGATTATAAAATTAAAGTGTATCCAGAAAAAGAAATGTTCGAAAAAATAATAGGAGATTTATTTAAAAATTCAAAAAATTCAATAATAGAAGAAGAACTCGGAGAAACATATATATTATACAGAAAATTTAAAAAAGTAAAAGAAATAAAAGGTATTCAAGCAAGATTGCCGTATTTTGTAGAAATAAACTAAACTTCGTAAGTTCCTTTGATAGTGTTCTTTAACTTGGTTAAAGGGGGAATTCTATCAAAAAAAATTATAATTCTTAATATTAATCAATAATTTAATTATTTAAGGTGACAGACAGCATAGTAATAATACCAACATATAACGAAATAGAAAATATAGAAAATATTGTTCGTAAAGTTTTTTCTTTTGACAAATCATTTCATATACTTATAGTTGATGATAATTCACCAGATGGCACTGCAAAAAAGATTAAAGAACTGCAACATTCTTTTCCCAACAAATTAAATATTCTTGAAAGAAGTGGAAAACTCGGTCTCGGTACAGCATACATAACTGGTTTTCATTGGGCAATAGAAAAAAAATATGATTATATTTTTGAAATGGATGCCGATTTTTCGCACCCTCCAAAAGACCTACTGAACCTTTACAATATATGTGCAAATGGTACAGCCGATTTGTCAATAGGTTCCAGATATATTAAAGGAATTAGTGTCGTTAATTGGCCTCTTAGCAGAATATTAATATCTTTTTGTGCCTCTTTGTATGTTAGACTTATTACGGGTCTAAAAATAAAAGACACAACAGCTGGATTTGTTTGTTATAAAAGAAAAGTACTTGAAACAATAGGTATTGATAAAATAAAAATGAAAGGTTACGGCTTTCAGATAGAAATGAAATATAGAGCATATAAATACGGGTTCAAAGCAAAAGAAGTTCCTATTGTTTTTACGGACAGAACAGAAGGAACTTCAAAAATGAGCGGAGGTATTTTTAGTGAAGCACTTTGGGGTGTTGTAAAAATGAGATTTAAAAAATTTAAGTAAAAAATTTAATAATTGATATTATATGAATAAATCGAGAATAATAAAAACCAGTATTGTAACTGTAATAGTTGCATTAATTATTGTTTTTTCTTTGTTTAAAGAAAAGAAAACTTATGATTTGTTAAAAAATAACTGGGTCGCAGGTGAAGTTTTAAGCTCGGCTACCGACAAAGAACAAACTTATACTGAACATTTATCTCTTAACAAAGATTTTACATTTTCTTTTAATTCGCTTAACGACAGCACTTTTTCATCTGGTTTGTGGCTATTCCGAACCGATACCTTGTTTCTTACAACTGATTTCGAAATATCAATAGATTCAACAGTTTATATAATCAGAAACAACCAACCAGAACTTATATTTTATTCAAATGGAGAGAAAATTCAGAAAACTATTAATAATAAAATAGGTACAAAAAAAATAATAAAAAAGTTTTTTGTTAGTAAATGTACGGAAGAGGAACTTATTATTTCGAATATCGAAAATAGCTGGACTTATCATAAAGAATTGCAAAACGAAATAACAGAACAGACAAGCGTAGTCTCAACAAATTCAAGTGGATTTTCGATTATAAGTTTGCTTCGTGGTTTGCTTGGCATGATTGTTTTAATAGGAATTTCTGTTCTTTTTAGTACAGATAGAAAACAAATATCATGGAAAATAGTTTTTATAGGTCTTTCTTTACAGATATTGCTTGCTGTGAGTGTTTTATATTTTCCTCCTGTTCAGATGATGTTTGAATTTATAGGCAAAATATTTGTCAAAATACTTGATTTTACAAAATCAGGAACGGCTTTTTTATTTAAATCTTTTGGTAGTGGAAGCATTGAATCTGCATTAAATAATTTTGCTGTTCAGATATTACCAACAATAATTTTCTTTGCAGCCTTGACAAGTGTTTTATTTTATTTTGGTATAATTCAAAAAATTGTCGGTGGTATGGCTTGGATTATGACAAAATTATTAAAGTTATCAGGAGCTGAGAGTTTATCTGTTGCTGGCAATATTTTTCTTGGTCAAACAGAATCTCCGTTAATGATAAAAGCATATCTTGAGAAGATGAATCGTTCCGAAATTTTGCTTGTTATGTCTGGCGGTATGGCGACTCTTGCTGGTGGCGTACTTGCCGTTTATATAAGTTTTCTTGGCGGCGATGACCCTGTTCAGAGGTTAATGTTTGCAAAACATTTGCTTGCGGCATCGATTATGGCGGCACCTGGTGTTATTGTAATATCAAAAATATTATTGCCACAAACAGAGGATATTGAAAAACAAGTAAAAGTAAGCAAAGCGCAAATTGGCGAGAACGTTCTTGATGCAATTTCAAATGGAACAGGCGAAGGACTAAGACTTGCTGTTAATGTTGCTGCGATGTTATTGGTTTTTATTGCATTTATTGCAATGTTCGATTTTGTACTTTTTAAGATAGGAGATGTTACAGATTTGAACCTTTGGATAGCGGATGTTTCCAACGGACAATATACTGGATTTTCGTTAAAATTTATACTTGGATACTTATTTGCACCTCTGATGTGGCTGATAGGAGTTCATTCTCAGGATATTACTTATGTCGGACAAATGCTCGGCGAAAAAATTATATTGACAGAATTTATTGGTTATATGAGTTTGGCTGATTATAAAACTGCTGGAGCATTTTTTGAACAAAAATCTGTAATAATGTCAACATATATGTTATGCGGTTTTGCCAATTTTGCGTCAATAGGTATTCAGATAGGCGGGATAGGAACATTGGCACCAGGCAAAAAAGTTCAACTTTCACAACTCGGAATGCGTGCCCTTTTGGCTGGAACATTGGCATCTTTGATGTCGGCAACAATAATGGGAATGATTCTAGGATAAGTAATGGTTAAAAAATAACTTCCTGATTTGTTTTTTGTAAAATACTTATTATCTGGTGTAAACCAATTCGTAATTCATAATTTATAATTCGTAATTTACTAAGTAGTTTATAAAAATATTTTTTTGTAGAGACCTCCAAGTTAGTCTCTACAAAAAATAGTGAATCTATCTCCACAAAAGCCAATATTCTACTTTCTCTCCGTTACATTTCAAATTCAAATCTCTGAATTTTTTAATATCTTTTCTTGATCCTTTTAGTGTAGTATAAGTACCTGTTGCTACTCTGTTGAACGAATGAAATGGATATAAAACCATTGCTGGATGTCCTTTTTTCTTAAAAAATTCTTTAAAATTTACTGCATTTTTCATGTCCTTAAAACTGCCTGCAATAATGTAAAATTTCTTAACATGTTTCTTTTTTGTTTCTTTTGCTAATTCTTCTTCTGATACTTTACTTGTTGTACCGTCCTCATTTTCAACATTTACTGGTTCTTTTACTTCTTCTTCTTCTGGTATCTCTTCTACATCAGAAACTGTATCTGTTATTTCCTCATCTATCGTATCCGATTCGTTGTTATAAATATCGTAATCTGGATTTGTTTCGTCCACAACTGTATTTGCTTCTTTATCTTTATCTGTATCAATTTTTTTTTCTTCTTTTGCTCCACAGCTGGCAATAAAAATTGTAAATGCGACCATCAAAATAAAACTTATTCTTTTCATCTTTTTTTCTATTTTAAATTAATTTTATTAAATTTCAAAATTCTTATTGAAAGTGCAATTATAAAACAAAAAAACGAAATTATAAAAAAAATAATTATTTTGATGTCAATTTATAAATATTTTATTCATTTTATTGAACTATTTTTCCCAAAAATATGTGCAGCCTGTGGAAATAATCTAATACAATCTGAAAAAATTCTTTGTACAGAATGTAATTATAAACTGCCTAAAACGAACTATCAAATAGACCCGAACAATAATAAAATATGTAAACTTTTCTGGGGAGTTGTTGATATAAGTTATGCTACATCATATTTTCATTTCTTTAAGGGAAGTAAATATCAAAAAGTAATTCATAAATTCAAATATAATGGAGTTCAAAAAATAGGATTTGAGCTTGGAAAAGATTTTGGTTATGTACTGAGAGATTCTATTTTTAGTGAAATTGATTATATTATTCCTGTTCCTTTGCATCCAATAAAATTCAGAAGAAGAGGTTTTAATCAAAGTGAAATTATTGCAAATGGAATTTCAGAATCTTTAAATAAAAAAGTCATAAACAAAATATTGATAAGAAAAGTTCATACAGATACACAAACAAAAAAAACAATAGAAGAGAGAAGAAAAAATGTAGAATCTGTTTTTGGGATAAAAAATCCTCATATTATTGCAAACAAACATATTTTATTAATTGATGATGTAATAACGACTGGTTCGACTCTTTCATCGTGTGCAAAAGAAATATTGAAAATAAAAAATACAAAAGTCAGCATCGCAACATTAGCCGTTACAACTCATTAACTTGAAAATTTTTTTTCATAATTCATTAATTTATTCTGTTATCAATTTACAAATCACATGCAAAATCATAGTAAATATAAAAACGTATTATTGTCGATTGCTTATTTTCCTCCTATTATTTATTTCTCAAAATTAATAAAATATGAGAATATATTTCTTGAAAAATATGAAAATTATAAAAAACAAAGTTATAGGAATCGTTGTGTTATATATGGTGCAAATGGTTTGCAAACGTTAAGTATTCCAGTAAAAAAAATATCTGGAAAGAAAATAAAAATTACTGATGTTGAGATAGATTATACCAACGATTGGCAAAAAAACCATTTTCGCAGTATTGATTCTGCTTATCGTTCATCTCCTTTTTACGAATTTTATATTGATGCTTTTAAGATTTTTTTTAGTAAAAAATATAAATATCTTTTTGATATGAATTTAGAGATTATCAGAACTGTAATTAGCGAAATAGAAGAAACAAAAAATATAAATTTTACAAAAAAATTTGTATTCAATACAGATTTAGATGATTTCAGAGAAGCAATTCACCCCAAAAATAAAATACATAATGTACCAGATTTTTACATAAATGAGTACACTCAGGTATTTTCAGAGAAGTTTGGATTTAAAGAAAATCTAAGCATCTTGGATTTGCTTTTTAATGAAGGTACTACGACTGTTGATTTTTTTTGATATTTATAAAATTGTAAAATTTACCTTGTCGAGTATTTTCTGTTTTAAATTTTTTTTCTATTTTTGCGACTATTTCAAAATTTTTTAATCTACCCCATTTTGGTGCAATCAGCAACTCGGCTGGTGCTTCACTGATAAATCGTTCTATTATAATATCTGGTCTCAACATTTCAACAAATTTAACAACAAAATCAATATATTCTGTTGCCGAGAATAGATTAAATTTTTCAGGATGTTCTGCATATTGTTTAGCCATTTCTGTATGTTTTATGATTTGCAATTGATGCAATTTTAGTGTGTCAAAATGCAGGTTTGATAATATACGAGCATGGTTTATCATTGTTTTATTGCTCTCGCCGGGTAAACCCAAAATAATATGAACACCTATTTGAATACCTCTTCCAGCTGTAAGTTGAATCGCATTTACGGAATCTTCGAAAGTATGCGACCTGTTAATTTTTTCAAGTGTTTTGTTGTTACAAGATTCTATTCCGTACTCTATAACAATAAAATATTTTTTAGCAAGTCGTTCCAGATAATCAAGTTTTTTGTTATCAATACAATCTGGACGTGTTGCAATAATTAATCCAATTACACCAGATACGGATAATGCTTCTGAGTAGATTTTTTTGAGCTGTGATATATCAGCATAAGTATTTGAATATGCTTGAAAATAAGCAAGATATTTTTGTGTTTTATATTTTTTTGAAAAAAAAGCTATACCTTCATTAAGTTGATTAGAAATAGTTTTTTTAGGAGTACAATAAAAAGGTTTAAAGGTATCATTATTGCAATAAGTACAGCCGTTTAGAGCTTTTGTTCCGTCTCTATTCGGACATGTAAAACCTGCATCTACGGCAATTTTTTGAACTCGCATATTGAATTTCCTTCGTAAGAAGGAAGAGTAATCGTTATAAGATTTTTTTAATTTTGACATAAATATTATTTTGATATTTTTACAGAATATATAGATTTGAACTTGGCAAGTGAAAACACATGACAGGCGCAAGAGCTACTAACAACTAACAACTAACAACTAACCACTAATTATATTTTTTCTTGATGTTTTTATCCATCCACCTTCGTTTTCTATTTCTACAAAGAGTTTCCAAGCATGTTCGGCTATTGAGTTTGTTAAATTTTCTATATAATATGCTCCTGCTGCTGGGTCGATTGCCTTGTCAAAGTATGCTTCTTCTTTTAAAATTATTGAAATATTTCTTGCTATTTTTTCCGAAAAATCATTTGGTTCTTTATAATTTTTGTCAAAAGGATTAACAAGCAATGAATCTGCCCCACCTATTATTGCCGACATTGTTTCGCTTGTTGTTCGCAAGACATTGATAAACGGGTCGTTTGCTGTTTTGTTACAATCGCATGTAACTGAGTGAACATACATTTTTCCAGAACTGTCAGGATTATAAGCTCTTACTATTTTTGCCCAAAGTAATCGTGCTGCTCTTATTTTTGCAATTTCAATAAAATAGTTAGAACCTGTTCCGAAAGTAAATATTATTTTTTGACAAAGTTTATCAATTTCGATTCCTATTTCTGATGCTCTTTCCAAATAATCGCTTCCCATTGCCATCGCAAAAGCAACTTCCTGAACCGCTGTAACACCTGCATTTCTAAAAAGCGAAGCATTAACAGATAATATTTTTATGTTTGGAATATTTTTTTCTGCAAAATAAAAAAGCGATTTAATATCTTTCGTTTCATTATAAATTTCGTTAACGCAACATTTATCAGATTTCGACAGATGAGCAAATGGGTTGAAATCAATTGAACCAACCACAGATGCTGGTTCTGAAATATTTAAAGAAACGTATTGTTCTAACAATTTTAAAATAACAATCGAATTAGTTCCAGCAATAAAATTTATTTCTATTTTAGAGATATTAATATTATTCAATAAATCAAAGAAGTCATTTTTTGCTATATTTTTTTTCTTCTCAAGCACAAATCCTAAGGAGGTAACTCCTTTACCAATAATATCAATTGCTTTTTTATTTGTCTGTTTGTAGTCATCAACAAATATATTTTGACGAATTAAATAATTGTTTTCTGATGTTTTATTTCCTCTGACAAAAGGAAACTTTCCAGGCGGTATATTCAAATATTCCAAATCTCTAATATCTTCACACCTATAATATGGCTTTATATAAAAACCATCAATTGTCTTTGTTACAAGTTTTTTTTCATAATCTGCCCCTTTAAGGTCTTTTTTTATTTTATCTTCCCATTCGATTGTTGCAACAGACGGAAAATCAATAAATAATTTATCTTTATTCATAAAAATATGTTTTTTAAATTTTATTTCTTAGTAACTTAAATTAGTAATGGTTAAAAAATAACTTCCTGATTTGTTTTTTGTAAAATACTTATTATCAGTTGTAAACCAATTCGTAATTCATAATTTATAATTCGTAATTTACTTAGATGCTTTTTTATTTTTTACATCATATCTCTTGGTTTGAGATGCAAAACTAATTTACATGAACTTTTCTTCAGTGTTTTCCAACTCTTTGCATCAAAATTTAATACAGATATTGCAGCCGTTGGCATAACAACATATTTGTCTGATAAAAATTCTACGAGACTTTCCATTGTTGGGTTGTGTCCAAAAATCATAACTGAGTTGTAATTATCAGACAGTTTTATCAAAGTATCAACGATATCTTTCATATATCCAAAATAAAAATTATCTTCAAAAATAATTTTTTTATTATAATTGCATTTATCAGCAATAGATTCAGAGGTTTGTTTTGCTCTTTTGGCTGGAGATGATATTATTATATCTGGTGTTAATACTCTTTTTTTTATTTCCTTTCCCATAAAAATAGCCGCTTTTTTACCTCGCTTATTAAGTGGACGGTCAAAATCTGGAAATATATTATTCCAATCTGATTTTGCATGGCGCATTATTAATATTTTTTTCATTCGTGATGGTATTTATTTTTATTATCTTGTTTTTTACAATTTTATAATTGTAAATTGTTGCAAAAATAAAATAATAATTTGTAAATGAGAAATACAAATCAGAAAGTTATTTTTTACTCTATCGTAACTATTCTTTTGATTTTTCTTTAAAGCAAGTAAATAATCACCATTTTTATTTGTTCTTTGTTTTTTTGCGTTGTGATTATTGTCTGTATTTGTGTATTACACAATATTTTATATTTTTATGCATCTGTCCTGCATGCAATAAAATGATAATCTCTTTGTTGTCAGTTTTTAAATCTTGCAAAATATTAAATAAGTTAGTAAATAATGTTGTGAAACTTAACAATTAAATATATTTATTTAATACTAAGTCTACACTTTTTTTGCCTTTTCCGAACTTGTTTTCCCAATCTTTTATTAATAATAACTTTTTTTCTTCAAGTTCTTGAGAAAATTTAAAATGTGAATTTTTTGTAATTTCATCAATTAAATCAAGTAACTTAATACAATATCCATTTTCATTTGCGATAAAATCCCACAATTCTTTACCTATTTTTGTTGATTTTGGATAATCTGTTAATGTTGATTGAATTTGTCTGCTAATTTGTTCACGTGTTCCATAAGTCATTCCAAGAATAGGAATATTTTGAACATTATCTTTAATGTTTTTTATGTGTGTATTTAGTTGTCTTACTTGTTCTATGCTCATTGTATTTGGGCTTGATTTTATTTGTAGTTGAAAAGTTTTTTCTTCTTTTTCTACTTTCATATCAAAACCAGCTATATCTGTTTTTTCGGCACCGCTACACAATAATAAACCCTCAACTGTAAAACCCCATGATGTTACTACTGAACGAGTTATTTTTTGATAAAAATAAAAAGAAACAACTTCTTTGTGGTCATCAAAACCAAAAGCTTTTACAAGAAACGGATTGATTAATAACTTTTCTAATGTTGTATTTTTTAGTTCTTTGATACTATTTTTCACAAAATTTTTAATTAAAACAGAGATCCAAATATTATTTATTTCCATTTCTGGATTTAAAATATATTCATCTATTCTTTTTTTGATTTCTGCAATTTGAATATCTTTTACAAATCTTCTTCCTTTTGATGTTACGAAATTTGATAATTGGCTTGTATTTTCACAAAAATTTACAATATCTACCATAAAACCAGCTATTCTATCTGCTGTTTTAGCACCAATACCATCAACTTTTTCGCAAATATATTTAATTAATCCTTCTTGTGTATATTCCATTTAATTTTTATTTTATTGTTGGTTCAAAAAGCGTATATCTTTTTTCTTGTATTTTTGATTTTATCATTTCTACATATTCTGGAACAATATCTATTCCGATAGAATTTCTTTGCATTTTACTGGCTACTTCAATTGTTGTACCCGAACCGACAAAAGGGTCTAAAACCCAGTCATTTTTTTTTGTAAATAATTTAATGAACCATTCTGGCAAAGAACGTGGGAATGCAGCACTATGTTGTTTGTTACTACATTCAGTTGCAAGATGTAAAACATTAGTAGGATATACAGTTTTTCTACCTACCCAGTTAGAAATATTTTTACTAAAACCGCTATTGTTTTTGGCATTGTCTCTTTTTTTATCAATACTACTTAAATTATTTAGTCTTTTTTTTGCCCAATCACCAACAGGAACTTTTACAGCATCTTGATACATATTGAATTTTTTTTCTTTATTAAATTGCAATAAACGTTCCCAACTGTCTCTAAATCTGTTTGGCCATTTTCCCGGATATGAGTTTCTTTTATGCCATATAAACTCTTCTGTCCACAACCAACCTTGATTTTTTAAAGCTAAAATTAACTCTATAACATAAGTGTGTCGCTCGCCTTTTTCAGCTTTTTCTTTTATATTTAAAATAAAAGTTCCAGTTGGTTTTAAAACTCGTAATAGTTCAGAACTTATTGGTAAAAACCATTCTATGTATTTTTCAGGTTTAACACCGCCATAAGTTTTTTTCCTTCTATCTGCGTAAGGTGGCGATGTTACAATCAAATCAATAGAATTATCTTTTAATTTTTTTAATTCTTTCTTACTGTCACCTTGCAATATTTTTGTTTCAATTGTTTTCATTAATTTCTTTGGTTTCAAAGATTTCATTAATTTTACAGTCAATATTTTCAATTTCAAACTTATAATTTTTTTTATCATTATCAGTTGATAAATCTATTATATCACTTGTAAATATTTGAGAAAACTCTCTTGCCGAATTTTCATTATCTGATCTTATTCTTACTATGTACGATTTTGTTAAAATTACGTCAAAAGTTTTCATTAGGCTACATTTTTTAAATTTCTGTTGGCGCAAAAATATCATTTTTATTTTTAAAATACTATAAATAAGCACTTTTAAAAATTATAAATACTTTTTGGTTGATACTTTTTTTACAAAATTATTTTTTTTCTTTAATAAAAAAAAGAAAAATGATTTTTTAGGGCAAACGCATCAAAAACAAATCATACTTTATTACCAATATGTTATGTTTTTAGAATTATTAAAATTTACTATTTTCAAAATAGTAATACATTGATTTTCAGTACTTAAATATTTTGATGTGTTTGATAGATATTAATTATACTAATGTGAATTAGCTTTTCGGATTTATTTTTCTTATCTTTGCGAAAAATTGACTTTTAAAAATATGAAAATATTAATAGTATCTGCTACTGAGTTTGAAATTAATTCTATAAGAAAAGAATTTGTTTTCTGTTGCAATATAAATGAATGTCTAAGTTCATATAAATTTATGAAAAATAATATTGATATTCTTATTACTGGAATAGGAACTGTTTTTACTGTTTATCAATTAACAAAAACTTTAAATAAGAACAGATATGATTTTATTTTAAATGTTGGAATCTGTGGGAGTTTCAGAAAATATATAGAAATAGGTGAAGCTGTTAATATTATTTCAGAAGAATTTGCAAATCTTGGAATACAGTCTGAAAACGATTTTAAAACACTTTTTGATTTGAATTTTATTAAGAAAAATCAATTCCCATTTACAAACGGACTACTAATTAATAATTATAATATTGATATTCTGAAAGATATTAAAAAAGTTGCTGGAATTACGGTAAGTTCTGTTTCTGGAAATATAAATCAAATTAATCAAAGAATAAAAAAATTTAATTCTGATGTGGAAACCATGGAAGGCGCTGCATTGTTTTATGTATGTCTAAATGAGCGAGTTCCTTTTATGCAACTGAGAACAGTTTCAAATTATATTGAAGTAAGAAACAAAGAAAATTGGAATATTCCAAAAGCAATTAGTACTTTACACAAAAAAATAATATCTTTGTTCCTGTTACTCCAATAAATATTTGGGTATTCTCCTATTACTCCGATAAATATTTGGGTATTCCCCTGTTACTCCGATAAATAGGAACGCGGAAGAACGCTGATTATACGGATATTTCACGGATTTTGTTGCAAAGATATAAATATCGTTTTTTTTGTAAAATTAATATTTATAATTTTGAAAAAGTTATATTTAAATCAGAAGACCTAATTCACTTTAGTATATTTTTTTAAACAATTCAAAAATTTTATATGAAATACATAAATTATGATATAATTAAACAGCTAGGATATATTACTATCAATCGTCCTGAAAAAAGAAATGCCTTGAACCCAGAATTGATAAACGAGCTGAAACAAACATTTACTATTGCCGAAAAAGATAAGAAAGTAAAAATAATTATTCTGAAAGCAAATGGTAATACGTTTTGTGCTGGAGCAGATTTATCTGTTCTAAAAACATTACAAAATAATAGTTTCGAGGAGAATTTTGTTGACTCAAAAAATCTGATGAAGTTATATAAATTAATTTATACACTTGATAAAATTGTTATTGCTCAGGTAGAGGGACATGCTATTGCTGGAGGCGCTGGTTTGGCAACTGTTTGCGATTTTATTTTTTCTATTCCAGAAGCTAAATTCGGATATCCAGAAACAACAATTGGTTTTGTTCCAGCTATTGTTAGTGTGTTTCTTATCAGAAAAATAGGAGAAGCAAAAGCAAAAGAATTGCTACTTATAGGAGAGATTATTTCTGCACAAAAAGCCGCAGATTATAATATCTTTAATTATATTGTCAAGAAAGATAAAATTAAAAAATCTGTTTATGATTTTGCCAAAGAACTAATAACTAATGCGTCCTCAGATTCTCTTAGAATTACAAAACAGTTAATCGCAGATGTTCAAAACTATAACTACAACGAAGCACTTAATTTAGCAGCAGAAATAAATGCAAAATCAAGAAATACAAAAGATTGTAAGAGAGGTATTTCAGCATTCTTAAACAAAACGAAAATCAAAAAATGGTAAGTAAATTACGAATTACGAATTGGTTTACACCTGATAATAAGTATTTTACAAAAAACAAATCAAAAAGTTATTTTTTAACAATTACTAATTAGTTTTTATATAAAATTATAACAAAAATTATTTTATCCGTGTTACTATAATTTCATAATAGGAACACGGATTTTTTTATTATGAATATTATTTTAAAAAGTCATCGAAATATCGAGTTACTTTTTTCATTAAATGAACTCTTGTTTCGCCTCTCATGTTATGCTCCGAATCTGGATAAAGAAAAAAATCGACATCTGTTTTAGCTTTTATACAAGAACGTATAAAATCCAAACTATTTTGAGGAACAACAACTGGGTCTATATAACCATGAATTATTAATAACCTCCCTTCTATATCTTTTGCTTTATTCAAAAGACTTGTCTTTTCGAAACCCTCAGGATTTTCTTTTGGTGTATCCATATATCGCTCGCCGTACATAACTTCGTAATATTTCCAATCAATAACAGGGCCTCCAGCTACTCCTACTTTAAAAATATCTGGGTGCATTGTCATTAGCGAAGTTGTCATAAAACCTCCATAACTCCAACCGTGTACACCAATTCTATTTTTATCAACATAGCTAAGTTTTGTCAAAAATTCAATTCCCTTCATCTGGTCTGCAACTTCTTCCTGTCCGCATTGTCTGTGTATTACATTTTCAAATTCAAGACCTCTGTTTGAAGAGCCTCTATTGTCTATTGTAAAAACAACATATCCTTTTTGTGCCATGTAATATTTCCACAGTCCGCCGTTCTTCCACGATTTTTGAATCATCTGTGCATGTGGCCCCCCGTAAACATATACAATTGCTGGATATTTTTTATTTGGGTCGTAGTCTGGCGGAGTTATAAGACGATAATAAAGATCCGTTTTGCCGTCAGCCGCTTTTATTTTGCCAATTTTCATATCGCCAATTTTATAATCAAGAAGCGGATTTTTGGCTTTTAATATTGATTTTATTGTTTTTCCTTTTTTATTTTTCAGTTCTGTTGCATTCGGTATTTCAGTGTTATTGTATGTATCTATAAAATATTTAGATGAATTTGAAATAACCGTTTTATGTATTCCCGCATTAGATGTTATTTTTTCTATTTTACTTGTTTCCAAGTTCACCTTATACGTATGCAATTCTATTGGGCTTTCTTTTGTAGATGTAATAAAAAAGTTTTTTCCTTTTTCATCAAATTGCAAAAAATCGAGAACTATCCATTTACCTTTTGTAAGTTGCGAAATTAATTTTCCTTCTGTATCATACATATACAAATGATTATATCCGTCTCTTTCGCTGTACCACAAAAATTTATCATTTTGATTTTTTACAAATATCAACTGATGTTCTGGTTCGACATATTTTTCGTGTTCCTCAACGAAGAGTGTTTTAACAAATTTACCTGTCTCTGCATCATATTTATTAAGTTTTAATTTGTTCTGTTCGCGATTAAGAACAGCTATATAAATATATTTTTCATCAGGATCCCATGTTATGCAAGTTAAATATCTCTCGGCAGTGAAATCCTTAACATCTACGAATACTGTTTTTTTTGTTTTAAGTTTGTAAATACCAAGTGTAACTTCTTCGCTTTTTTCTCCAATCATTGGATATTTTGAATTTTTCAAACTTGCAATTCTTGTTCCAGTGTTTACAAGCGGATAATCATCTACCATAGTTTCGTCTTTTCGATAGAAAGCCATAAAATTTCCTTTTGGAGACCAAAATATACCATTATCTATGCCAAACTCCTGCCTATGAACATAAGAACTTCCATTTACAATACCAGCATTTTCGTCGTTTGTTATTGCTGTTTTGACTAATTTTTCGTCCATAAAAAACAGATTATTATCAATCGTGAATGCAATTTTTTTGTTCTCTTTACAGAATCTTATATGCTCTGCTTTTTCAGGCAAATCAGCCAAAAAATCAAAAGACTTATTTACTTTATTATATACATAAAAATTTGTTCCACTTTTGAATGTAATTATGTTTTCTGTTTGCCAAGCGTAATCCCAAAAAGGAAAATGTTTTAATTCTTCTTTTCCAGATTTTTTAATAGCTTCGTTAATTTGGCTTAATGTTAAAATAACTTCATCTTCTCCCGATTTTTTATTTATCTTTTTAATATTTTCATAATCCTCTACATAAGTAAAATCGTCTTCTCCGTAAGGCATAATTCCAGATAAATGTTCTGGATAAAACTGTCGCCACTGACCTCTAACGGCTTCCTCCAAACTTAACATTTTTTCCTGTCCTTGTGCAACAAAATTAATTAACAGGCTGATTATTAATAATAAAAATGTTCTTCTCATATCAAAAATATATATTTAGAAATTAAAAAAATTAGTATTAATTTGTCAAAGTTCTTGTTATAGGCGTTACTTGTACATCATAATAGGAACACTGACGAACACGGATTATACGTATTTTCACAGATTAAAAAAAAACCTGCGCCAGTGCGGTGTTTTTTTACCGCACTTATTCGCAGGATAAAAAAATATTTTATTTGTAGAACGGTAATTTAACGATTTTTGCAATTTTCATTTTTTTTCTTATTTTCACAAAAATTTCATTTCCTATTTTTGTTTGTTCTTTATTAATATATCCCATTCCTATTCCTTTTTTTAACATTGGCGACATCGTCCCAGATGTTACTTTTCCTATTAAATTTTCTTCCGAATCGTATAAATCATATCCTTTTCTTGGGATGCCTCCTTCAATCATTTCAAAAGCTCGCAGTCGTTTTTTTACTCCTTCTTTTTTTTGTTTTTGTAAATAATCTCTATCAATAAAATTATTTCCTTCCGTAAATTTTGTTATCCATCCTAGTCCAGCTTCTATCGGCGAAGTTGTATCATCAATATCATTTCCATACAAACAAAACCCCATTTCTAATCTTAATGTATCTCTTGCTGCAAGTCCCGCTGGTTTTATACCGTATTTTTTTCCAGCTTTCATTATTTTTGTCCAGATTTTTTCGGCATCGCTGTTATAGGCATATATTTCAAAACCTCCTGCACCTGTGTAACCTGTTGCCGAAATAATAACATTATCAACTCCCGCAAATTTTCCTGTAACAAAAGTATAATATTTTATTTCAGAGAGATTTATATCAGTCAAATTTTGCAAAACTTTTGTTGTTTCAGGTCCTTGAACAGCAATTTGTGCTATTTTATCTGAAGCGTTTTCGAGTTCTGCTTTTTCTGTATTCTGACTGAGAAGCCAATTCCAATCTTTTTCAATATTTGAAGCGTTCACTACCAACAAATATTTTTGTTCTTCGTATTGATAAACCAGTAAATCGTCAATAATTCCTCCTTTTCCATTAGGAAAACAAGAATATTGTATTTTTCCCGGACTTAACTTTGCAATATCATTGCTTGTTACTTTCTGAACAAAATCAAACGCTTTTTTTCCTTTTACCCAAATTTCTCCCATGTGTGCGACATCAAATATTCCTACATTTTTTCTTACATTTATATGTTCATCATTTATTCCGGAATATTGGACTGGCATTTCAAATCCTGCAAACTCAACCATTTTGCCGCCCAATTGTTTGTGTAGATGCGTAAATGCTGTTGTTTTCATGTTCTTTTAAATTTAAATATATCAATTTATTTATTACAATAAAACAATAAAATTTATTATTTTTATTTGTTTGTTTCTTTAAAACAGCGCACTGATAAAGCACTTGTTTTTGGTTCTGAGAATCTGTAACTTCCACATTGTTTATTCAAGAAGCTATATTTCCATGCAGTTTCTTTTCCATCACATTCTGTACTTGTCCAGAAGTCTGCATTTTGTTTTAAATAACTATATGAACCAGAAAGATTATTTAAATATAATCTATTTCCTGCTGGTAAAGCATTGAATCCACTTTCGTTTGTAGCTTCTTTATTTGGCGGTTTCCATAGTTCGCTTGTTGATTTTATTTTTCCGCCTGCAACTTTATCGCCCCCCAAAGAATTTAACATTTCTTTAAAAATAGAGTCACTTGGTAATTGCCAATCCTGTGGACATATTTTTTTTGCACATTCCCAACTATAAAGTCTTCCGTATATATCTCCATTTTCGACAATATCATCATATTGCCATGCGCCGATAGTATCGTAATTAAGATTTTCCGACATCCACAGTAAGCCGTTTATTTCAACTGTTTTATATATTTTACCGTCTCTTCTGTCTATTAATATATTCTGGTGTTTTAGTTTTTCTATTCTTTGTTCTGCATATTTTTTGTTTAGACCCAGTGGGAACGAATCTATATAATTTTTGTATCCTTCTGTAGTGAAAATCAATGATGCTGTCTGGAATGCTTTATGGTCTTTTATTGAGTTTTTTGCTTCGGCGAGACGAATACCATTCTTATATAAAGCTATATATTCTTCGTAAACTTTAATTGTATTTATAAGAACAACTTTTTCATAAATCGTTAGTTCTTCGATTGCATTTGTAGCTTCTGCTACATATACCCCTGTGTCAAAAGAGTTAATATATTCTTGGTAAGATGAGATTGTACTAATATTTTTAGCTTTTTGAAATGCAAGAATATCATTTTTTAAATTTGTAATTATTTTGTAATATTTACCAGATGGGTATTCTGCCAGATAATGTTCACAGTTTTCGATGGATAATGTTTTTTTTGCATTTAAGTAATAATATGTTTCTTTTAGTTCGTCAACATTTTTTTTGAAGTGTCCGTTTGGATAATTTAATAGATATTCGTTGCAAGTTTCAATAGTTTTTTTTATCTTGACCTTCTTGAATTTCAAAATTTCATTTTTTACGTCTATAACTTCAGAATAATGTTTACCTTTAGGAAATATATTTTGATATTCTATGCAGCAATTTAGTTTATACCATTTTTTTATATATTCAAAAAAAACTTTTTCTCTTATACTGTCAATAATAATTTGTCTTTTTTTGTAAATTAATTTACGAAATTTTCCTGACGGGAATCGCTTAAGAAATTCATTATAAGTTTTTATTGTGTTTACATTCAATGCTTGTTTTTTGTACGGTGTTTCAATATCTTTTACAGATATTTCGTTTTTCATTTTTCTTTTTCCAGCAAGCAATATTTTCATATTATAAATACTATCCCTATGTATATTTTTTTCAAATATCAATTCGTATTGTGGTCTATCTTTTTCCTCTTTTTTTTCATTTTTATAATATTTTATCAATAAAGAATTATCTCCAGCATTTATATTTCCAATAAAAATTCCTAATGAATCTGTTTTAAATTTTAAATCATTTGCAAATATATTAACATTTCTTTCGAATTTTGCTCCGTTTTTATCTGTAATATTTGCAAATAAATTAGGGTGTTTTAATATTTCTGTTTGTTTGTTTATGTCTGGAATTTTTATATTTGCAGTATCAAAATCACAAATACTGTCGTTAATATTTGTATCCGAAAATTTTAAATAATTGAACTCAGTAACTTTGATACTATCTCTGTTCGATATAACAATATTGATAACAAAAACAGATAATAAAATAAATTGAAACTTTTTCATATTTATAAAAATAAAAAATCTGTGTATAATTTATTTTAAATTAACACAAATCAATAAAAATAAAATCATATTTGACAGGTTTTAAACATTTTATAATTTTTTGTTCAAACCTGTCAAAGTTTATATTTAAAATAATTTTCCTATCAAATCAACAACTCTACATGAGTATCCCCATTCATTATCGTACCAAGACAATACTTTAACCATATTACCACCTATTACCATAGTACTTTGTGCGTCAAAAATTGAAGAGTGCGGATTGTGAATAATATCTACTGAAACTATCGGGTCATCACAATATTCCAATATTCCTTTCATTTCACCATCGGCTGCTTTTTTAACAGCTGCATTAACCTGTTCGACAGTAACATCTTTGTCAAGAGTTACAATTAAATCAATTAATGAACCCGTTGGAGTTGGTACTCTTGTCGCCATTCCGTTTAATTTTCCTTCTAATTCAGGAATAATTTTACCTACTGCTTTTGCAGCTCCAGTTGTTGTTGGTATCATAGATACCGCGGCTGAGCGTGCTCTTCTCAAATCGTTGTGAGGTCCGTCGAGAATAAGTTGGTCGTTTGTATATGAATGAACAGTATTCATAAGACCTCTTTGTAATCCAAAATTATCATTTAAAATTTTGGCTATTGGTGCAAGACAATTTGTTGTACATGAAGCATTTGAGACGCATGTATCTTCGGATTTCAATACTTCATCGTTTACACCAAGTACAATCATGTTATCGATTTTATCTTTCGCTGGTACTGTTAGTATTACTTTTTTAGCACCGTTTTTTAAGTGGTCTCCGTATCCTCCTTTATCGCTTTCTCTGAGTCTGAATACTCCAGTTGATTCAATTACAACATCAGGAGTTTCTCCCCAAGGTATATTTATTGGATTTCTTTCATCGCTAACTTTAACGTTCTCTCCGTTTACTACCAAACCTTCATCGTTATAATCGACCTTACCATTAAATTTTCCTTGTGTAGAGTCATATTTTAATAAATGAGCAAGTACTTTATTACTTGTCAAATCATTTATTCCTACGACTTTATAATCTGTATTTTCAAGAATAATTTTATAAACATTTCGTCCTATACGTCCGAAACCGTTAATTCCAACTTTAATTTTTCCCATAAATTTATTATTAATAATTTTGCTTAATTTTTATATTTTGATTTAATATAATTATTTATAATCATTATGAACTTTGTGTTGTTTCAAATAATTTTTGTGGTTTCAATAAGTGTTTACCTTTTTATAAATTCTTAATCTACGATATATTTATACTAAGGATTTATCACTGGTCTGAAACCGTAATTATAGTTTGTGTAATGTATATAAGGTCCGTCTCTTGCTGTAACTACTGCAAGTCGTCCAACGTAGTACCAAGAGCCTCCTCTTACCACTTTATATAATCCTTTTTCAGGTCCTTTTGGGTTTTTCTTTTTAGATGAATTATATTTTCCATAATAATCAAGACACCATTCCCAAGCGTTCCCGCTCATATCATAAATACCAAGCTCGTTTGGTTTTAATTTTCCAACTGGCATTGGGCCTCTTTCATTTGAAGTTTCATCGTACCATGCTACATCATTTATGTTATTACTTCCACTGTATTTGTATTTTTTACTTTTTACTCCTCCTTTTGCAGCAAATTCCCATTGTGCTTCTGTTGGCAATGTATAATTTTTCCCTTTTTTTTTCGACAACCATTTACAATACATAACAGCATCATTCCAAGTTATATTAGTAATTGGATTTTCATCTTTCCAAGTCCAGTTTTTTGCTTCGTCATGTTCAAGTTGCCATTCTTTCGATGGGCTTTTAGT
>JAOZMB010000188.1 GCA_029934515.1 Bacteroidales bacterium | reverse complement strand
AGGTCTTTTGTTTTTGTTGATTTTAGTTCTATAACAGCAATAGCTTTTTCATTTTTAATAATTGCACCGTCTGCTTTTTTTCCGTCTGTTTGGTTTTTAAATTCTCTAACGAGGTTAAAATTATCGTCTGGTTTTATTTTGTATCCGAGAATTTCCACGAATATATCTCTCAAAAATCCGTCTTGATATTCTTCTTCTTTTAGTTTTATTATTGTCTGTATTTTCTTTTCTGTAAAAATATCTTTAAATTTATCGTATGCTTTATTTAACCAAATTTTATTTAGTCCACGCAAATGTTTTTTTATTACTGATTTTTGAAAAATAGGCATATTTTATTTTGATTTGTAAATTATTTTTCCCCCAGCGATTGCTATCGCAGTCGGCTGGAATTAAGAGCAATGATATGGCTATTTATTTTTATTTATCGGAACTTTAAATTGCAAAAGAAATTCTTTTAGTCCGTCAAGAACTTCATGTGAGAAATCAAAAATGTCTTTTTTCGTTTGCATTACATAGTCAAATGCTTTCATGCTACATTTTCTTTCAGCTTGTTTTCTTTCTTTTTTTGAGCATGTATCAAATCTAATATAATTATCAATCCAGAATTTATCAAAATCTTTATCTGAAATTTCAATTTTCTTTTCTTGTAAACATTCACGCCAACTACTCAGGCAATTAGCATAATTTCCGTCCTTTAAAGCAATCTTTCGTAGAACTGTTTCTAAATCACCATTTTCATCAACATTGGTAAAATAGCAAAGTATTTCAATGATTTCATCATCAAGCTGAACTGAAACAGTTTGATTTATGTCTTCGATTTTATTAAATGTCTCCTTCCCAAATGCTTGCTCAATTGCTGTATTAACAAGAACTAATCTATCATCAATCCTACTTTTATCAATATCTAAAAGAATTCCAATTTTCTTTATTCCTTTTTTGGGAATGTCAGTTTTTACATCTTTTAACTTACGTATTAAATTTGTAGGTTTTTTGGGATTTGGGTCAATACTGTTTAAAAACAAAAAATTATCGGCATCTATTAGAATTTTTTCAACATTTGTATTTTTAATATTCAGAACTTCAATTAGAGCCTGAACAAATATTTTATCGTTTTTACTTTCAACTATTAATATATTCATTTTTAGTCTCCTCTGAAATTTTTACTATTTAATATTTTATATTGAAGTGTCTCAATATCAATAAAATTTGCTGATACTTTTTTTGATTTATAGTTTCTAAATAACTCAATATAATTTGACTTTGCAGCAAAATTATTTTCTAATGCAAACTCTACAAAAGCTTTTGACATTTCTTTACTATGAGTTGTTGCAAATACTTGGACATTATATTTATCGGCAAGAGTAAATAATAATTTCCAAATATCTTTCTGTTTTGAAGTATGTAAACCATTTTCAATTTCATCAATTAAAACAACACCATTTTTTGTGCTTAAAATAGCCAAAACATACTCTAATAATCTTACAATACCGTCTCCCATGTAATATATAGGGATTTTTTTCCCAATACCTATATCTACATGAACTATACTTTCCTGTTCACTAATTGCAAGAGGTGTGATTGATTTTATTCTGTTATCAATTATTTTTAATGCTTTTAATACTTCTTCTTCAAGCCCATCTCTATATATTTCACTAAATCTTAAAGCATCTTGTGCTGCACTTCTGATAGAAGGTGAAACAAAAATTGCTGGTTTAATTTTATTTTGCAGGATATTAATTTTCATTGAAATATTATTATTCACAAAATAAAGAAAAGTGTCTTGCTTTATCTCTTTATCAATAACACTTTTAACATGTAGAGAGTATTCCGAAATATTCTCCTGTTGAAAATTTCTATTATCAAATTTCGATATTTTCTTAGGGTCAATAGCAGAAATTGCATCTCGTTCAATACTTATTGTTACATTATGTTTTACACTATCTATGTAATCAAATTGAAATTCAATAGGTTTTTCAATATTGTAATTTTTAAAGACTGGCGACCATATTTCATGTAGGGTATTGTTTTTTAATGAAATTGGTATTCCTCTCCATGACAAAGGTTTTAATATAACTTGGGGGTTTATTCTGTCGTAAAAGGTAAAAATAGCTTCAAGAAAAGATGTTTTACCAATATTATTTTCACCTCCTATTAAGTTAATATTTGATAATTCATTTATTTTTAGATCTTCAAATCCTTTGTAGTTTTTAATTCTTAATTTTTTAATCATTTTATATTAATTTTTGTTATATTTAAGTTAGCAATATTTATCATTGCTCTGAAACAGTCTTTAACTTCCTTAAACAATTCTTTGAATTCATTGTTAATCTCCGCTGGCGTTTCAGCTGGACGGAATTTTAACAAATCATAAAGCTTCGTTAAATTATTATCTAAATACTTTTGAAACTTTATTTTAGTTATTTTGTCATTTTTTACTAAAATAATTTTATTAATTGCAACTGTCAATTCAATTCGTAAATTATAATACCTTTCTTGAAATTCATACCAAGAATCAGGTTCGTAGTATTTGATTGTTAATTTTGATAAATAAGAATTTTTCTCAGTATCTGTTTTGAAAAACAAACTTTCTTTTGGAATTTTCTTTTTACTTGGATTATAATCAAAATTAGAATTTTCAATAATAATATCACAACAAATTTCACTTCCACAATATTTATCACAAAATGGAATTGCTGAACGAAGAAAATATAATCTGAAAATCAATACCTTTGATATTAACAGCTCCACCAAATCGTTTTTTTAATATATGTTCAAGTTTATTCAATCTGTTTATTTTTTAATGCGAATTATGGCTAACGGGTGTCATTATGTACCTCAAAGTGTGTGATGACACACATTATATATTTTGTTTTAGTTCACAGGCAAAAGTGAAGAATTAATTTGATATATACAAATATTTTTATTGATTTTTTATACTTGCGTTTATGCGGTGAAAACACAGCACAGGCGCAGACTAATAAGAAATTAATAATTTTTTTCAATTATTTCTATTTCTTTTTTTGTTAGTTCGTAAAGTTCATAAACCATCTTATCAATTTCTTTAT
>JAOZMB010000107.1 GCA_029934515.1 Bacteroidales bacterium | reverse complement strand
AACAGACAAAGAAATTGAAATTGTAGAAAAATCAGTTAAATAATTTTGGCACAATATAGAAATATAGCTATCGATTGTTATATAAATGACATGTATAACGGCATTTTTTACAATAGTTTAAAAAATATAATTACACAGAAAATAATTATTGAGTTTCATTAAATTGTTATTTTCTTGATTTATAGAAAAATAATTTAATATTTTTTTTATGAAATATAAAAAATATTGCATAAAAACTTATATTTTCTATCTTTGTAAAATATTTTTAATATCAATACTTTCAAAAAAATGTCAAAAACAGTTTGTACAAAAAAGGGCTTGGATATAAATTTACTTGGTAAAGCCGAAAAGTTAGTCAAATTTACTTCTTCAAAATACTATACCATAAAGCCAACTGATTTTCCTGGGTTAACTCCCAAAGTTGCATTAAAGCCGGGAAGCAAAGTAAAAGCAGGTTCTGTTTTATTTTACGATAAATACAATCCTGAGATCAAATTTACATCACCTGTCAGCGGAGAATTAAGTTCAATACATCGAGGAAAGCAAAGACGTATTTTAGAATTTGTTATCGAAGCAGATAATGATAATATTTACGAGAGCTATATCAAGGGTGAACCAAACAATTTGAGTCGCGAAGAGATAAAAGAAAATATCTTAAAAAGTGGTTGTTGGTCATTTATTAGGCAGCGCCCTTTTGCAATTATTGCAAATCCAACAGAGCTTCCACGAGATATTTTTGTAAGTGCTTACGACTCTGCACCACTTGCTCCAGATTTTGATTTTATTGTAAAAGAAGAACTCAGAACTTTCCAAACAGGTATTAATGCTTTGTCAAAACTTACTAATGGAAAAGTTTATCTCGGAATTAAAAGTGAGTCCTCAGTAGGTTTGAATAATATTTCTAATGCCGAAATCATTAAGTTGTCAGGCCCTCATCCTGTAGGAAATGCTGGAGTCATAATAAACAAAACAAAACCAATCAACAAAGGTGAAATAGTATGGACTTTGAACGCAGCTGATGTATTAATAATAGGTCGTTTGTTCGAGAAAGGGATTTTTGATGCCTCACGAACAATCGCTCTTACTGGTTCTGAAGTTTCAAATCCACAGTATTATAAAACACTGATTGGCACAGGAATAGAAGCAATTGTTAAAGATAATATAAAGAAAAGTGATGATGACCTTCGCTATATTTCTGGAAATATTTTGACGGGCGAGCAGGTAAGTTTAAAGAATTATCTCGGTTTTTATGATAATCAAATTACAGTTATTCCAGAAGGTAATAAGTCAGAATTACTTGCGTGGGGCGCACCTGGGTTTGGAAAATTTAGTGTATCGCGGACTTTTTTTTCTTGGTTGAACCCCAAAAAAGAGCTTCGAGTTAATACAAAATTAAACGGCGGAGAACGTCCTTTTATAGTAACTGGAGAAATGGAGAGAGTATTTCCTATGGATATTTATCCTATGCAACTACTTAAAGCCATTCATATCAGAGACCTCGATTTGATGGAGGAGCTTGGTATTTATGAAATAGCTGAGGAAGATTTTGCTCTTTGTGAGGTTATAAGTACATCAAAAATAGAAATACAAAAAATGATTCGTGACGGCTTTGAATTTATGATAAAAGAACTTGGATAGTGTTTTATTATTCTTTTTAATATTATAAAAATTAGTTTAATCTGTGTGTTCTTTTAATCAAATAATGAAACACAGCTTAAACTGATTTTTCATCTATATTAAATTTTTCATTAAACAAATTCATTGTTCTGTTAATACCTATTGTAGAAAAACTTTTACAAGCTTTTATTATTTTATCTGTTCTTTCGTCAAGGAATTTTGTTTCTTCCGGTGACCATTTTCCAAGAACAAAATTAACCTGTCTTCCATGCGAAAATTTATTTCCTATTCCGAAACGAAGTCTATTAAATTTTTGACTTTGCAAAGTAGAAATAATATCTGTCAATCCGTTGTGTCCTCCATCGCTTCCTTTTGATTTAATTCTAATTGTTCCGAAAGGCAAGGCAAGGTCATCAACAATTACAAGCATATTTTCAACTGGAATTTTTTCTTTTATAAGCCAGTATCTAACAGCTTTTCCGCTCAGGTTCATATATGTCATTGGTTTAATAAGAACAATTATTCTTCCTTTAAATTTTAATTTCACAATATCAGCATATCGCTTATGCAAAAAAAAAGTATTAGATGCTTTTGCCCAAGCATCTAATACTTTAAATCCAATATTATGACGAGTCTCGGAATAATCTTGTCCAGGATTACCCATTCCTGTTATTAGATATTTCATTTTAATTAATTATTTTTTTGTTTCTTCTTCTTCTGTTGTTTCTTCGTCGAGTTCTGCTTCTTCGTCTGTCATTGATTTGGCAAGTCTTGTTATTTTAACAGCACATACAACAGAATTTGCAGGGTCTATAAGTTCGACTCCTTCAAAAGATAAATCACCTACTTTAATAGATCTGCCAAGCTCTAAATCCGTAACTTCCACTTCTAAATACTCTGGTAATTTTTCTGGAAGTGCGTACACAAATAATTTCGACCTTTGTATCTGTAAGTTTCCGCCGTCTAATAATCCTTTTGCAACACCAATTGTTTTTACTGGTAGTTCTATTTTAATTGGAATTTCGTTACTGTATCTCAAAAAGTCAATGTGAATAACATCATCTGTTACAGGGTGAAACTGAATATCATGCATTATTGCATTGTGTATTTTTCCATCTATATCAATATCTATCAGAAACGTATCTGGCGTATAAATTATCTTTCGGAACTCATTTTTGTAAGCGTGAAAATGAATATTCTCTTTTTTGAGACCATATAAGACACAAGGAATGTGTTGTTTTGCTTTCAATTTTTTTGCTGCTTTTTTCCCTAATGTCTTTCTCAACTCAGTTTTAATTGTAACTTTCTTCATAATTTAAATTTTTGTTGTGCTACTCAAAGTTAAGAAAAAAAAGAAAAAAGCTCTTAACTTCCCATTGCACATTTTGTAAATGCTTTTTTGCGGTCGCAAAATTATAAATTTTTTATTTTAAATAAAAAAATATATTAAAATTAAAATAAAAAAATTACATAAGTCCGTTTTTATCTGTTGTATATGTGTAGTTTACAACTGTCAATCGCTTACAACTTTAATAAAAATTTCGTTCATACTTGGTATAATTTCATTAAACGATGCTACTGAACCTAATTTTATCATTTTACTTAATAGTTCGTTTGAAGTATATCCGTTTAACAATTTAACTTTTAATTTATTTTTATCTTCGGCTTCAATAATTTTATAATTTGCCGATAGTGTAGCCGACAATTTATTAAAAGTACCATTAAATACTACTTCAAAAATATTTGATTTATATCTATTTTTAATATCATTAACTGGACCGTCAAGGATTTTTTTTGAATTATTTATCAATGCAATATTATCACAAATTTCTTCTACTGATTCCATGTTATGTGTCGAGAAGATTACTGATGCTCCGTTTTTTTTAAGTTCTAATATTTCATTTTTTAGCAAAGCAGTATTTACTGGGTCGAAACCGCTGAATGGTTCATCAAAAATTAACAATTTCGGTTCGTGAAGCACGGTTATTATAAACTGAACTTTTTGTTGCATTCCTTTTGATAATTCTTCTACTTTTCTGTCCCACCATGCCTGAATTTCAAATTTTATAAATTTTTCTTTTAATTTTTTCATGGCATCATTTTTACTCATTCCTTTTAATCTGGCAAAATATAATGCTTGTTCTCCTACTTTCATTTTTTTATAAAGACCTCTTTCTTCAGGCAAATATCCTATTTTAGATATATCATCTCGTTTAATTTTTCTGCCCGAAAAAAAAACTTCTCCTTCATCTGGTGCTGTTATCTGGTTGATAATACGAATAAGAGTTGTTTTTCCAGCACCGTTTGGTCCAAGCAGACCAAAAATTTTACCCTCTTCAGCAGAAATACTAACTCCAGAAAGTGCTGTATGATTTTCAAAACGTTTTATTACATTATCTGTTCTTAATATTTCCATTATAATTTAACTTGTTTTTTTATTTAATTTTTATAGTTCTTATTTATTTTTTTCAGCTGTTTTAACTGGGTCTATTTTAATAAAATTTGAGTCAAAATCAACTTGAATAAGTTCTGTTTCTGAGAATGTATTTTTCCATAATATATCCATTTCGGCAAATTGCATATCAACAATTTTACCAGGTATTTTAAAAACAAGTTTAATTTTCACGTCTTCATTTTTCATTATTACTTTTGTTTTGTCTTTGGCTCTATGGTTCGCCCATTCTCTTCCGTCTTTAGTTTTAATAACAGTTTTTGATGGTGATATCAAAGCTATTTTATCACCGTTGTAAGTACATTTAAATTGAACTACTGTTTCCTTTGTTTCTTTTTTTATTTTCAGTATTCTTACTTTAAAATCGCCAAAAGAGAATTCATTTTTATTTGCTGGTAGATGAAAATCAGGTGCTTCTGTTATTTCTCCTTCTTGTGAAAATTTAAAAATACCGCCTGGTATAAATTCATATTTTTCTATTAAAAAATTACTTCCACCTGTTACTTTTAATGTAGGACTGATTTTTCTTTCGGGTCTAATTATTTTACGAATTCTTTTTGGTGATGGGCTTTTCTTTTCCGAACCAAATTTGAATATACATTTTTCTGGTTTAGAAAATAATACAAAAAAATCACTGTTATTTTCTATAATAAGTTCAAATTTTGAATAGTTGAACTTAGAAATAGGATTTTTAGCCATAAGTTTTATTCCCTCTTTTTCAGAGATAAGAGTATTATGATAAAAAATTGTTTTTTTTGTATCTATTTGACAGAACAACATAGCCGAAACATAGACTAATAATACGAAACTTAAAGATATTTTTTTCATAATTTTAATTATTTAAATGATTGAATTTTTAATAACATTTTGCCTAATTTAAAATATTTTTATCAATAAAATAAATAAGGTTGTTTGCTGATTTCACAAGCTGAAAAAAGTTGTAAAACTTATGCTTCTCTAATAATTTTGTAAAAATTATCCGCTTTCAATGCAGCTCCTCCTATCAGACCTCCGTCAACATCAGGTTTGGCGAATATTTCTTTTGCATTTGTTGGTTTCACACTTCCTCCGTATAATATTGTCAAATTATTGGCAATTATTTTTCCATATTTATTTTCTACGATTTTACGAATGAATGCGTGCATTTCCTGTGCTTGTTCTGCTGTTGCTGTAACTCCTGTTCCTATTGCCCATACTGGTTCGTATGCAATAATCAATTTAGAAAAATCATTTTTAGATAAATCAAAAATAGCATTTACTATTTGATTTTTTACAATCTCGAAATGATTATTTTTCTTGCGTTCTTCGAGTTGCTCGCCACAACAAAAAATAGGTCTCAACTTGTTTGTTAGTACAATATTTACCTTTTTTTTGAGTATTTCATCTGTTTCACTATAATATGCTCTTCGTTCAGAATGACCTATTATTACCGCTTTACAGCCAGCTGATTTTAAGATAGATGCTGACAGTTCTCCTGTAAATGCACCTTCTTCTTTGCAAGCACAATTCTGAGCCGCTATGCAAATTCTATCGTTATCAATAACCATATTGATAAGTGCAGTATGCGTCATCGGTGGGGCAATTATAATACCCGTTTCATGATTAATTTTATTTTTTTTAACAAGCCTATCAATTTCACATGCCAATGCTACACCTTCGCTTAAACTTGTGTTCATTTTCCAGTTTCCTGCTACAATTTTTTTTCGCATTACGATTTTTTTATAATTTGTAAATAATGTTTCACTTGTTTTGTTAAAAAATTTATTTCTTTTTTATCTTTAACATCTATTATTAGGTCTGCAAATTTATCGTCTAAATTTCCAGACACTCTAAATTTTGAATACGAGCGTGCCATAATATATCTTAATATATTAAAATTATCAAGTCCGATATTTATTAATATATCAGAATTATTTTCAATAAATTCTTTCACAATAGGATTTCTCGGTTTTCCATTTAATTTTATATTTGTTAAACAAAAAAAATCAATTCCATCTCTATTTTGATAATAATCAATTGTTTTTTCGTCTTCAACAAAACCAAGCGACTTTACATGTTTCTTATTATCAGTAAAATACTTTATAAAACTTCTTGCGTCTGCAAATTTCTTTTCAGTTCTAGCATCAAATAAAATATTTACTGTTTTTGCCGATTCAAAATCACAGAATATTTTATCACGTACTCGTTCCTTTATATTTACAGGTAAAATAAAATTACCTATATAACTACATATTTTGTCTATTATTTTCACGATGTAAATATAATAATATTATTAAAATATAAAAAAAAAATTAGACTTGTGCAAGGTCTGTTAATAAATAAAAAAAATGATGTGATAAAAAAACTGCGCCTGTGCTGTGTTTTGCACTTTTTTCATTCTTATAGGTTTGTGAAAACACAGTCCAAGCGCAATAGTTTTAAATTATATGTTTTAAATATTAATTTGTATTTTTATTATTTATTCATTTGTTGTTTTTTCTTTTATAATTTTTTTATCTGAATCACCTGTAACTTTTTCAAGTCTTTTAAGTATTGAGAAAATAAAAGCTCCAGAAGCAGATGTACAAACAACAAATATCAACCAAACTTGCCATATTTCGATTTTAAGCCACATTGTGCTTCCTACAACAATTAATAAATTTCCAAGTGCTGTTGCTGCAAGCCATCCACCTTGCATTAATCCTTTGAATCGTGGCGGAGCAACTTTCGAGACAAATGATATTCCCATAGGACTCAAGAACAGTTCGGCTACAGTTAATATGAAATAAGTTGTAACAAGCCAATATTCAGATACTCGTTCTGGCGAAGGGTCATCGCCAAGCTCGGCTGGTGAAGTTAGTCCAAGCGATGCTGCCAATAAAAGCACAAAACCAAACGAAGCCAAGAACATTCCTATTCCTATTTTTTTGGGAGACGATGGTTCAATACCTCTCTGATTCCAACGCTGAAAAAGAGCCACAACTATAGGTGTTAAAAATACAATAAATATTGGATTAAATTGAGCAAAAAGTTCTGGTTCGATTTGCATTTCACTGCTAAATTTACTAAAGAAATAATATCCGAATAAAACTCCAGCTGGAATCAGTGAAGCCACAATAATTTTTGTTTGTTTTGTAGTACCTTTCTTTATAAGTAAAACTATTCCTATTATTACTGCAATTATTGGAATAAATGTTTTTAGGTCAAAAAACAAAAATGAAATATTGCTGACCATGTCATTTGTGTAATCTCTTGCGAAGTATGTTAGTGTTAGTCCGTTTTGATGGAATGACATCCAGAAAAATATAACAGTAAGAAAAACAAGTCCGAGTGCAATAAGTCGTTCTTTTTCTTGAGATTTTGACATTGGTTTCATTGTTTCAGGTATTTTGTTACCTGATGTTAGTATATCACCGGCGAGTAAATATTTTTTAAATAAAATATAAACAATCATAGAAACGACCATTGCTACGGCTGCAATACCAAAAGCATAGTGATATCCGGTAGAAAAAACATTTATATAATCATGAGCAAAAGCAAGTAAATCAGAGGATTGACCATTTAGTGAAACTTTATCTGCTAAACTTTGCAATAAAGTTGAATCAATTGATTTGCCAGCTTCATTTGCATTTATGAAATTATGACAATGCTCAGGCAACGAGCCATCGTATTTATAAGCATTTGTTTTTAACCAAAAATTTCTCATTCCTGTTGCAGCACTTGGCGCAAAAAAAGCACCAATATTTATACCCATATAAAAAATACTAAAAGCTGAGTCTCTCAAATGTCTATATTTTTTTTCTTCGTATAAATTACCTACAAGAGCCTGTAAATTACCTTTAAATAGACCGTTTCCAAAAGCAATTATAAGCAAAGCTACAACAGAAACAGACAAACCAAAACCAGGAATTGACATAATAATATATCCAAATACCATTGTCAATATTCCTATAAAAATTGTTTTGTTTAGTCCTGCAAACCTATCTGCAACAAAACCACCGACAAGCGCTAATGCGTATATCGAAAAATAGAAAATACCATAAATCCATCCGGCACCGTCTTCGTCCAAACCATATTTAGCTTGTAAGAAAAGCACTAATATTGCCATCATCGTATAAAAACCAAACCTCTCTCCCATATTGGCAAAAAATGCTACTACTAATCCTTTTGGGTGTTCTTTTAGCATAACTTTACAATTTTAAAAAATTAATGATTAATTTAAATTCTGGACAAAGTTACAAATTGTATCGTTATTACAAACATTTTTTACAAATTTAATTTATTCTTTACAGGTGTAGCATAAATTTCCAACAAAATTTCTTTTATAATATTATTATCTCCAGTAATCTTATAAATGTTTTTTTGTATATAATTAATAAATTTTTGTTTTTTTTCAGGAGAGTATTTGGTTTTAAATTTTTGTTTTTTGTTTAAAATATCATAAGCAATATAATTAAATTCTTTTAGTTTATATCCAGCGTATATTTTTTTGTCAATAAGTTTTGCGAGTAGTTCAATTTTTTTATTTTTATTTCTTACTGCACCAATTGTTTTAAACTCGTCATTTGTTATTTTACCAAAAGAAAAATGCACAAATCCTTTTTGGCAAGCCATCCCTCTTCCCATACTTCTAAGGTCGTCTCCTGTTTTCTTTTTAAAAACTTTACCTTCTCTGACTACATACATTTCAGCGGCTTTTGAATCATCGCAAGGTTCGTATTCGTAAGAAATGGAAACAGGAATAATATTAAGTTCCTTAAAATTTGTTATAAAATCTGACTTACCGCTGAAATTAAACATTTTAAGTAAACCAGCTTGTGTTTTGTCGTTTCCGTCTTTCGTTCTGCCTTGTCTTTGTGCTATCCAAATTGATCTATTGTTTTCAGCGACAGCGTTTCTTATGTACTCGGATAATTGTTTTGATGCTATTAGCATTTTTTTTCCTTTTACATCTCTTCTCACTATGAACGATTTATTTAATCTTACAAGCTGTTTTATCCATGGGCTTATCAACAAATTATTTCCTATACCTATCTCTGTTGTAGAAATATTATTTCGAAAAAGTATTTCATTTAGCAAAGCTGGGTCTAAAATAATATCACGGTGATTTGAGATAAACAAACAAGCTGTATTTTTCGGAATATTTTCTATACCATCAAAGCTAAGTTTTTCGATAGTATTGTCTATTACACCTCTTAAATAAGGGATTATGTAATTTGTCTGAAATTCTTTAATACTTTTTACTTTCACGGAATCTTCCTTTATTACAGATATTTTTTCTTCCGAAAATATCTTTCTCAATAAATCAATAAAAGCATCATCTTTAAGCAAATTCGTAAAAACGTTGTTTGCTTCATCATCTCGATATGGACGGATATCGTCAAAGTTATTATTTTCCAATTTTTTTTTTTTTGTTTTGATGCAAAGATATGTAATATTGATAAAATAAAAAATACAACCTAAAAATATCTTAGTCATACTTATTTTAATTACATTGATTTTTAACAACTTAAATAAATAAATAAAAAATGTTTAAGTATTTTTAACAATTAAAAATAGAAATTATGACAATAATATACGTATAAAAATAAAAAAATAAAAATAAATTTGATATATTGTATATATGTTTTTAAATTTGTAACCTTAAAAATGTTTGATTTATTAATCAATACAATCAAATTTTAAATAAGTAACAAAATTTTTATAAGGCTCCGTAGTTCAATGGATAGAATGTCAGATTTCGGCTCTGATGGTTGTGGGTTCGAATCCCGCCGGGGTCACAAGTAAAAAATATTATAATTAAAAAAAGGGAGCTATGCTCCCCCTTTTGTTTATAAAAAATCATTTTATGAATAAATTTATTCTTTTATGATTTTAAATGTAGTCAATTTATTACCTGTTCGCAATATAGCAAAATAAATTCCGCTTACGTTATTTGAAATATCAATTTCATTTTCGCTGTCGGTTATCATTTTGTTAAGAATTGTTTTACCAGTAATATCAACAATTATAAGCTCATACTCTTTATCAGCAACTATCGTAAATATACCATTCGATGTGTTTGGATAAACTTCAATACTTCCAAATTTAAGAGTAGTTGTACTAATAATATCATCAACCGATATTATTCTAATTATATCATTTGAACAATTTTCACTGCTTGCCATTAATGTAACATAATACGAACCACCTTCGAGATAAGTGTAAATAGGATTTTCATCTGTACTTGTTCCAATTCCGTTACCAAAGTTCCACAAATAATTGTTCGCATTTTCCGAGTTGTTTGTAAATTCAACAACTCCTGTTGCATCTTCTGTTTCAAATTCAAATCCTGCAATAGGATTTTCTTCAAAAGTGAGAGCTACATAATCTCCGTTTGTTGTACAATCGTTTGCATCTTTTACCATAACACTTTAACCACCAGCCTCAAGACCAGTAAATATATTATTTATACCAAATCCTGTAGTTCCGTTGATAGAATACATTATAGTTCCTGTTCCGCCTTCTGCTGTAACAGTAAGCGTTCCATTATCGCCACCATGACAAGTTACGTTTGTAAATTCTTCATTTGTAATAACAAGTTCTCATTCGGTTGTTCTATTGTTATTTCACTACCTATGACTTCACACATATTTTCGTCCTTTGCTTCAATATTGTAAATAACTTCCGCAAGTCCTGTAAATATACCTTCGTTATCAAAAAAGTTCTCTCCGTTATTAACTGAATATTCAATTGTACCTGTTCCTCCTGCTGTAGTTATTGTAACTGTTCCGTTTTCATCACCGTAACAATTAGTAACATCTTCCTTAACTTCACTTGTAATAACTAACACCTCTGGCTGTCCTATTGTTATTTCGCTTCCTTCGGTTTTACAATTGTTTGCGTCTTTTACCTCCGTAAACAATATCATGAATATTATTACCTGAAAATTCAACATTTGTGTTGTTCTCTAATTTTAAGGCATAATTTGATGAAGATGTAAATATATTTTTTACTTCATTATTCTGAACTGAAACACCGTTAATATAATTCATACTAACTCCGTATCTTCCAGTATAATTATCTTCCATATCAGAACCTACCTGAGTTTCAGTTCCAGTTGTTAAATCAAAAGTATAAAGACCACCTTTATTACTGTCAACATCATATAAGGTACCGTATAAAACATCGTGAGCAAAACCAATATCATGAGCATAATAGATGTTAATTCCAATTGGTCCGATAAGTGTTCCCAGTCCAGTATTTTTGTCAATGGAATATAAATTATCATCCAAACCCAAGCCAAAAAGTTCTCCGTAAATATTACATGCAATTCCAATAATTTGAGCCGATGGTCTTATTTGACATATTAAAATAGAATTTAGGTTTTCATAAATTTTGTATAAATTATAAAAATCTGAGGCATACATTACATTCGTTGCTTGATGCCATGTAAGTCCACCATAATAATCAGCTCCATTTCCAGTAATATTACCGTAATGATAAACAGCTCCATCTCCGTTTATATAATAAATAGAATTATTAGAATTAAAAATTCCCATTATAGTTGCATCATCGTTTTCTCCAACAAAATCACCGCAATAAATATCTTCTACATTGGATGCTGCAATATCCGTAATAACTCCATCAGACATATTAATTTCAACAACGTGGTCTAATAAGCCATTTGTCGGTGAATATGCATCAAATCCGTAAATTGTTCCAGCAGTATAAGATGGTATAAAAGCTGTAAAATCAATAATCATATTATCATTATCATCATTTCCGTCATCAGTAAGTGTTACTGTTGCTGTTAAATTTTGTGTTCCCTCTGCTGGTGTCCAAGCTTCATCCATTGTAACCTCCATCGTTGTTCCTGATACAAAAGCTTGTCCTGTTAGATTTTTTGTAGAAGAATACACACCGTCAGAAGATGTTACCAATACCGTAAAATCAGTTTCTAAACCTAAACCAGTATTACTAATATTAACAACTGGGTAAACATTCTTATCTGCAACTGCCGATTTATGTATTATTCCACTTACTGCAAGGTCGTGTTCTGGTGGACAAGTAGCTGTGGTATTATCCGTATAGCTGCCTCCTGAACCATTGCCCAATAGGATTTCATCATTTATTCCGTTGTAAACAGTCCAGAAATTTTCATAGGCAAAGTCTCCTGCAGTATATTCTATTTGAATATTAGGCATGTTTCATAATTAGTTTACACTAAAAAAGGTTCTTTTTGTGTAAAAAATGT
>JAOZMB010000106.1 GCA_029934515.1 Bacteroidales bacterium | reverse complement strand
TGTGAGCAACTTTATATCCTTTTTCAATTAATTCTCCAGCAAGTTGTCTAAAAAAAGTGCTTTTTCCTGTTTGTCTCGGAGCCCAAATAGTAAAATATCTGTCATCGTTCACTAATTCAACTCCTCTTTTTATAAGCTCTTTTCGTTGAATTGTGTAATGCTTGTCTGGTATGTTTGGGCCTGATGTATTAAAGTATTTCATGTTATTCTATTTAGTTTTTATTTTCGTAATTAAAAATTTACTATTTTGGAAATATTAATTTCTTGATTATCAGCGATTAAATATTTTTATGCGTATGCCCTCGAACTATGGTTAGTTAACTTGTTTTAAAAAGGTATAATCAATATAAAGATGTTAGAGGAGTCTATATTTTCATACCCATAACCAAAATATCATCAATTTGTTCTAAATCTTTTTTCCATTCAATTAATGTTTTATCAATAATATTATTTTGTTCGCTCATTTTTTTATTATTAATATATAAAAGTAAATTTTTAAAAGTTTTTGACATAAATTTTCTATATGTTACTTTTCCAAATTGGTCAATATATCCATCACTAAAAAGATACAATTTATCATTTTTATATAGTTTTATTTTATGATTAACAAAAGGATTCTCTTTCGGAAAAACACCAATTGGTTGTTTATTTGCTTTTATTTCTAATAGTTTATATTTATTTTTTTCAATAATCTTAGCTATTGCGTCTGTTTTATTAACAATAGATTTATTACGAATTATGTATAATGGATTATATGCTCCGCTGTATTGTAGTTCGTTTGTTTTAGTATTCACACTACATAATGCAATATCTAAACCATCTTTTGAACTAGTAAAATCAGAACTTTGTTTTAATGATATTTTTATTAGTTCTCGGAGTTCTTCTAAAACTAAATTTGCTTGAATTATCTTTCGTTTAACAACAATTTCATTTAAAAAAGAAATACTAAGCAAACTCATAAAAGCTCCTGGAACACCGTGTCCTGTGCAGTCTGCAACAGCAAATAATAAACAATTGTCAATTTTTTGAGTCCAATAAAAATCACCACTAACTATATCTCTGGGTCTAAAATAAATAAAATATTCCGAAAAGAACTCATTTATTGGTTTAATCGAAGAAAGCAGCGCTTCCTGTATTTTACTTGCATAGTTAATACTGTCTTTTATGTGTTTGTGTTGGAATTCAATTTCTTTTTTTGTTTCAACTAGTATATTATTTACTTTAATTAAATTATCAGTTTGAGCTTGTATTTCTTCTTTCTTTTTATTTATCTCGGCAGTTCTTTTAGTTACAATATTTTCTAATTCTTCTTGCCTTTTTTTAAGTCTAACTATTCTAATTCTATAAATTGAAAAAATAAACATAGAAATAGCTAAAATTAATATTAAATAAAACCAAATTGTTTTATAGAAATATGGTTTAATATAAAATGACAATGAGGCTCCTTTCATATTCCAAACACCATCATTATTGCCTGTTATAACTTTGAACGTATATTTTCCGTGAGGTAAATTTGTAAAAGAAATTGTTCTTTTTGTACCTAAATCAATCCATTCGTCTTCATATCCTTCAAGTTTATATTTAAATAAAACTTTATTAGATTCATGAAAGCTTAATCCAGTAAAATTAAAAGTTATTCTTTTTTTATCTGGTTCAATAATAATTTTATCAGATAAATTAATATCTTTTCCATCAATAATTAGTTCTTGAATATAAACGGGTGGTATATAATTATTGATAGGTATTGTAGCTGGATTAATTTTTGATACTCCACTAAGTAGCGGAAACCAAAGCTCACCGTTTTGCGATTTAAGTATTTTGGCAGTTGTATTGCACTCTGTTTCGACCATTCCATCTTGTTTATTGTAAAGTGAACAATCTATATTTTCGATTTTTTTATCAATATAATCTAATAAATTTTGTTTTTTTATTTTCAATATACCTATGCTAGATGTAATCCAGATACTTCCTATATCATCTTCTACAATATCAAATAATGATTCATTTTTAAGTCCACTTTTTTTGTTGAAATTTGTTATTTTTCCTCCTTTTATAACACTTAATCCATTATTTGTAGCTACCCATACTATTCCTTCATTATCAATATATGTTGAAAATACAATACTACTGATAAATCCATTTTTTTCTGATAGATTTTTTATGCTACATTCTGGCGATATAATACCTAATCCACCTCCACTTGTACCAACATATATATTTCCTTTATTATCTCCATTAATTGATAATATAAGGTTTTCTTCCAAACCTTTTGATTTATCAAATATTTCATATTCTCCTGTTTCAGATATTTTTATTACTCCTACATCTCGTGTACCTATCCAGATATTTTTATTTTTATCTTCATATACAATTCTTATCAGATGAGAAGGGAAATTTGTTTTTTCTTCTAACATAATTTCCTTTCCATTTTTGTTTATCTTCAGTAGTCCGCTGTATGTACTTATCCAAATATTATCTTTACTATCTTTTAGTATATGGCGAATTCTTTTTCCATTAAGTTGTGTTTTTGTTTTAAAAATAGAAATTTCATCATCTACTATTTTGTTTATAAAACCGTTATCCAGCCCCATAAGATATACACCTTTTTCATATTCACATATTGCATTAACAGATTTTCCTGACAATCCAAATTTTTGTGTGTAATTTGTAAACTTTCCATTTTTAATTTTAGATAAGCCTCCTTTGTAATTAATAACCCACAAATTACCTTCAAAATCAAAAATTGCATCTAATATATAGTTATTACTAAAATCATTATTGCTTGAAATTATTTTAAATGAATTTGTATTGGCATCTTTTCTATATATACCTTTGCTTGTAAAAGCCCAAATATTATTAAGAAAATCACTTATTATTTGATATACTGCAAAACCTTTTACAACATTATCTGTTACAAAAGTATTGTTTTTCATATATGATATTCCATTTGCTGTTCCTAATATAATACTGCCATCGTAGTCATTAAATATTTTAAAAACATTATCGCTCGCTAAACCATCTTTTGTAGTGTAAGAGGTAAGTTTTTTGTTTTTATATTTAAACAATCCATACCTATATGTAGCAAACCAAATATTACCATCAACATCTTGGTTTATATCATCGACCTCAATATCTTGTAGTGGTATGTGGTATTTAACATACTCAACTGAATCGTTCTTTATATTAAACCAACCTTTTTGTGGAGAACTTGCCCATACTCTATTTTCATTGTCAATAAATAAGGCATCGTTTATTTTGTATAGATTTTCTTTTAGACCATGAGATTTAAATTTTCCGTTTTTATAAGATAATATACCACTTTTTTGGGTTGCAAAAAATAATGTACTATCATTACTTTCTACCAAATCAGCAACTGAATTATTTAAGAACAATTCAGAATTATGTTTATCAAAAACTTTAAAATTTATACCATCAAACCGTATCAATCCATTGTAACTTGATAACCATATATAGCCATTACTTGTCTGAAAAATGCGTAATAAATAGTTTGAAGGCAATCCATTTTCGGTTGTCCATTTCTCTATTTTATACTGCGAAAATTTTATATTAGTATTTAGTAGATATGTTGGTTTTTGTGCATTTATATTTAACAAAGTTTGAAATAAAGCTAAAAGTATTAAAATGAATTTTGTTTTATTCATAATATTAGTATCTATAAGGGTCTTCGAACTATATTAATAAACTACTGTTCAATTTATCAATATCAGGTAAGTTTGTAATGAAATATCAAGCATACAGTGAAACTTATTATTATATTTATTCATTTTTTATCATTTGATAAGTCCCACCATAATTGGCATTTCTTCTCTGATAAAATCTTATTTATTAAACAAGAACAGTTTTTTACTTAGCAGTTATATTTTGCAATTATAAATATAATATATTTAAATAAAAAAAAAATGTTCCAAACGAATATATTTATTTTATATATATCTTTTTTACCTTAACTGTTACGGTAGGAACATGGAACGGTGGAGTAACTGACCTTGTGGCTGCAACTGCAAGAACAAGCCTTAGCATTAATAATGTTGAAAATACAGCACTTTCCACTTTGGCATGTAGTACAAACATTACAAATGCCAGCCTTGATGCCGCAAAAATTACAGGCGGAACATTTAATAACGCAAGAATAAACTGGGCATACAACAAGCGCAGCAAAACTTTGCGAAGATTACACAAATGCAGATTACGGAACAGGTACACACAATGATTGGTATCTGCCGAGTAATGGAGAATTAAATCATATTTGGAATAATTTCTACGATGTGCAAAAAGCCATAGATACTTACGGAGGCTCAACAACAATAATAGCTAAGAAATATTATTGGTCTTCATCTGAGGCAGATATTACCAGGGCGTGGCGATTCCTTTTCTACACGAGTTCTCTCTACCACACAGATAAAGGTGTTGATAGCTACGTTCGTGCAGTTTGTTCTTTTTAACTATTTATCTATTTAACAATTGTCTGAACCTTGATTTGATTGATTACTTGATTATTTTTTTGTAAATAAAGTAAATATATTAAATCGTTTAGAAAATAATGAACCTATTCAATATATAATTGGATTTACTTATTTTTACGAATCTTTGTTTTATGTAAACAGAGATGTTTTAATTCCTCGTCAAGAGACGGAAGAGCTTGTAGAATTAATATTGAACGAATTAGACAGCGATAGAAAAAAAATTAATATTATTGTATCAAATCCTCCTTATGTAAAGGAGTCAGAGAAACGAATATTAGATAGTAGAGTTGTTGAATATGAGCCAAGTAATGCAATATTTGTTTCTGATGATAATTACCTTATTTTTTATGAAGCTATTTCAGATTTTGCTTTAAAAAATTTGGCAAAGCGAGGTAAATTATATGTTGAAATTTTCTTCGTATTGTAGTTGCTCGATTTTTTTATTTTGCACAAAGTTTGTAATCTTTCCAAGCTATGGTCTATGAATACAAAAAAAAACGAAGCCGTAGGCGAAACAAAAAATTACATTAAGCACAATGTTGTGAACCTTTCATCATGTAGCTTGTCAGTCCACAACATCAGTAATTTATTAATTATCTGTGCAGAAGTAAAATCTCTTGACTTGCGAAATAATTATATTTTAAGGTTGTTTATTAATTCCTTTTATATTTCTTAAATTTAAAGTGTTATAGACTGACTATCTCTTTTTTTGATAGATTTGTTAATTTTTGAATTTCTTCTGTCGATTTGCCACTTTCTTTCAACGTTCTTGCATATTCAAATATTATTTTTTTATTCTCTCCCAGTGCTTTATCTTTTTCTTTACTTACTTTAATTTCTTTTTCAATATTTTTATTTTTTGCAGAGACACACAATAACACCAGCCTGATGATATGCACTTTTTTCTTATTGGCATTAATTTTTTCAATTATCAGTTTATTTCACACGAGATTAAAAACTATATTTCAATTTAAACATAAACATATTGTATTCTGATAAATTTGCAAATATATTTTCTCCTTTACCGTCAAAAATAGCTGTTGACAATATAACTTCTGCATTATCGGTTGCCATATATGAAATTTCAGGAACGTAAATTAATGCGTAGTTATTGCTCACATCGTCCCAATTAGAAACTATAAATCCTCCACCGATGGGTGCTATTTTCAATTTGTCTTCAAAGAATTTCTTTTCAAACCGTATAAAGAAATAATCATTAAGATTGTCAGTTCCTCTTTCGTTCACAAATCCGTGCATATATTGAAAGTTCAGATACGAGCCGTCAGAAAAGTTATAATCTGCACCAAGAATAAATTTGACATACGTTTCTTTTTTAAGAACCGTTGTATCAATCATTGTCATTTCTATCGGTGTTCCTACTGGATAAATTGCCGATAAATCTGTTGTCATATTAATCTCGTTGTCTGGTAAAAATGCGGCTGCCTCTGCCCAAACACCGATTCCTCCTATACTTCCTGCTAAATCAGCTCCAATAATATGTGTTCTGTAAAAATCTAAGTTTGTATTTATATTTATTCCACCAATTTCATCAACCGGCGTGAATTTATTGTATGTGGCAATTGGCATACCGTCCCTGCCCCAAAGATAACTTAACGAGAAATCAAAGCCAGCAGCAAAACCTTTAAATTTCATTCCTGCTGTTGAACTTTCTCCAAGATTATATTTCGGCATATTTATTTGGTCAGCTAATCCCATTAATGTCATTCCTTCGGGTAATTTCATAACCGGATTTAAAGCATTTGCAAAAATGCCGACAGGCATATTTGCCGGTTGAAAAAACGGAATAAACGCACCTTGCAATGAAAATTCCGAATTGAAATAATAATCAAAACTTATCGCATCTGAACCTCTGTGTCGTCCGAAATCTAAAATATTTTCCAAATCATAAGGGTTTAGATTATCGGTCGGGTTTAACTTGTCGGCAGTCCCCCAAACTATACGCTGGCGACCTATTTTAATATCAAGTTTTTCACTCAAAAAACCGTATAACTGAACATAAGCCTCACGCACTTCCATATTATAGGGGTCTAAAATTCCCTTGTTGTAAAGGTCGGTTGATGAATTGATATTGGGCAAACCAAAATTACGAAGCCAAACCTCACTGTAAAATTTTGAATTTCCGGTAATCTTTTTATCAAATTTTAGTGTTAAACGGTTTTCGTTCCAAGCCCAATCATTTGGGGCATCAAGTAAAAATTGTTGGTCGGTCAGCAACTCTCCTGATAATTTTACTTTGTTATCTTCCTCTTGTGCATTTGTTGTATTTATGCTGATTATAAGCAATAAAAATATTGCGAGAATTATATTTATTTGTTTCATTTTATTTATTTTTATGGTTTGAAAAAATATTTTTATGGTTTTCAATCATTATTTTGTCGTATTGTTCGATTGTTTTTCTTGCTGATAACCTGCCTGCTTCAATTAACTCTTCGGCTTTGAAAAAATCAAATGTTCCAGCTGAATGCTGCGAAATATTTATCAAAATATCTGGTTTGTATTTTTCTATATTCATAACAGATAATCTGTGTGTAAGCAAGCTTGTAGATTTATTCAGTAGAGTGAAATAATTCAATTTTTCGTTACTATTTTTTGGCATGATGTCATTAAATTTCTTTTTAAATTTAGCAATTCTGCGATTGTAAACAATATTTTTTATTTTTGCTACTTTTTTTGGCAGTTTTGATTTATCATAAGGAATATTTGCATTTACATAAGAAGCTATTAATATGTCTTTTGGAGTTCGTTTTACACGATTTAGCGGTATCGGATTGACAACACCACCGTCAACCAAAATTGAATTATTTTTTTTAACAGGCATAAAAACTGTTGGTATTGAAATAGATGCTCTTACTGCATCGTATATACTTCCGCTGTCAAAAACTATTTCTTTCATATTTGTAATGTCAGCCGCAACGGCTACATAAGGTATTTCTAAGTCTTCAATATTTTTGTCAGGGAAGAATGTTTTCATTTTATTAAAAACCCGGTCTCCTTTTATCAAGCCTTGCGAACTGAGAGTAAAATCAATAAGATTGAACACATCTATTTTATCTAATTTTATAATCCATTCCTTATACTCTTCCATTTTCCCCATTACATACATTGCTCCAATAAATGCGCCCATTGAATTTCCTGCAATAGATTTTATTTCAAGTCCTTGTTTTTCAAGCTCTTCAATAACTCCAATATGTGCCAAGCCTCTTGCGGCTCCGCCTGATAATACTAATGATATTGATTGTTTCATGTCGGTAAATTTAAAAGTTTTGAAATTGAGAAGTTTTGAAAGATTCTAAAAAAAAATTTACAAGTTCTCAATTTCAAAATTTGATTTGTAGATTATTGTTTCAATTTTCTTACTGTAAAATCATTATCAGTCAAACCGGTGTCATATTTAATACCTGACATTTTCATTATAGTTTTATGATTTTTCTTTAAATCAACCATAGTTATTTCTTTTGCATTCCAATATTTTCCGATTTTCTCAAATTTATAAGTGGCTGTTTTTATTTTTTTATTGCCTTTGTCATAAAATTCCATATAAGTAGGATAGTAATTTGTTTTATCCAATTTTGCGATAATTTTTAAATAAGAAGATTTTTTGGATACAGGTTTTAATTCAACAACCAATAAATTGCCTTCTTTTTTTAATAAGTTGGCAGTATATTTTTTTACAAACAATTTTGCCTCCATATCTTCATAAGCGAAATCTGTTCCTGCAAATTTTGATGATTTTACTGATGACGAAATTCTGCGTTCTTTACCAAATGCCGGCATGTATAAATACATTACATCATTAGGCAAAGACAATGTTGCAATTCCGGCTTGTGATGAGGGAGCCGTAAATCTGAACAATCTTTTGTCTGTTCCTTTTTGAATGGTTGTTGCCTTACGAGTTTTCTTTTTACCGGCTTTGTCGATAAGAATAATTTCGGTGTTACCGGTCATGTCTTTAGGCGAATACATTACTTCGTCCAATTTTTTAAGGATAGTGTTTCCGTCCTGTGCATTGGCATTAAATCCTGCAAAAAGGATTAATGCAACTACTACTGCTGATAATTTTAAATTTTTCATTTTACTTAAATTTTAATTAATTAATAAATATTACTGTTAAATTATTTTACTGTTATTTTCTTTTTTCTGTTTGCGAGTATTAATGCAACAGGGAGTAAAGTTAAAGCTCCCAAGCCTGAGCCTATCATACTTAATGCGACAAGCATTCCGAAATTTTGTAAGGGTACCATTTGAGAGAATAACAATACCAAAAATCCTGATGCAACTGACACTACATTTATTATAATGGCTTTTCCGCTTGTCATTATAGTGTGTTCAAGTGCTTTTTGAACATCACCTGTTTCTTTTAAATGGAAATTAAATCCGGTAATAATATGAATAGAATAATCTATACCTATACCGAGTGCAATACTTGCAACAAGCACGGTAGCAATATCAAGCGAAATACCTGCATACCCCATAAAGCCAAACAGTATGGCAATAGTTGAAATAATCGGAATGGTTGCATAAATACCTTTTGAAGGCGATTTTAAAATTAAACCGACAATAAATAAAACCAATAATATGGCAATAAGTAAACTGCTGAATTGACTTTGCAAGAGGCTCTCATTCATTCTTACATAAACCGACGGCATTCCTGTTACTTTAATTTTACAAGTTTCTGATGAATTTTCTTTAACAAATTTATCCATGTATATAACAAAATCGCTCATTGCTTTACTGTCGGCTGATTCAAAGCGTGCTTGCACTATTCCCTCGTCTAATTCATCGGAAACAAGTTGAGGCATAATATCTTGTCCGTCTAACAAAAACCATAATTGCTCAATTTTATCTTGCTCTTCAGGAATTTTTTTACCCTCACCCATTACATCATTCATCTCCTGAACAAGGTCGGCTACCGATTGAGTGGTTGAAATATCCGGACTTTGCTCCATATATTCTTGTGTTTTTGTCATCATTTTTAAAACTTCTGGACTTTGCATATTACCGTTAAACGCTACAAATACAGGTTGCGAACCTCCAAATTTGGTTTGCATAATATCTTCGGAAACCCTTGTAGGATTATCTTCTTTGAAATATTCTTGCATATTTACGCTTGTTGTTATCAAAAACATTCCTCCAATACTTAGTAGTAATAATGCTCCCCAAGTAATGAGCGTATATTTTGGATGCTTAAATAAAAGATTTACAAGTGGTTGTAATAATTTATTTGCGATAAATCCTTTGTTTTCAGTTTCCTGTTTCGTTTCATTATCTACGTTTTTCTTATACATTGAAAAACCGGAAATAACTGATGGAATAAAAAATATTGAAAGTAATAAAGCGATAAGTGTTCCTATGGAAGTGAAAATACCAAAATCACGTATCATTGTAAGGTATGCACCAAAAACAAATGAGACAAAACCTATTGCTGTTGTTACAGCCGATAAAATAACGGGTACAATAATGTATCCGAGTGCTTTGACAACAGCTTTCTTACGGTCTTTTTCATCACTTAAATTAATGCTGTTAATTACATGAATTGTATATGCACTACCGACTGCAAGTAATATTATCGGGATGTTGTTTGAAATCATTGTTAATTCGTAGCCTGCCAAAACCATTATTCCGAGAGTCCAAATAACCGAAATTCCTGCTGTTAAAAGCGGCATAATTACACCTCTTGCTGATTTAAAACTTAAAAAAAGAATAAATGCAATTAAGAAAAATACCACAGGTAACAACCAAATTAAATCTGCCATTATTAAATCTGAAATATCGTCCATCATCATTGGCATACCTCCAAAATATAATTTTTCCGGCAAGTTCATCACTTTAACTTTCGCCTTTACATCTTTTGCAACAGCTTGTTTGTCTGCATCTTCAAGCAGTGTGAACATTACAAGTGTTGCCGTTCCGTCTTCGCTGACAATTGAACCTTTGTACATATCTTTTGAAAAAACATAGTTTTTCAAACTGTCTAATTGCGATTTTGTTTGCGGTAATTCATATTCATCAACAAGTTTACCGATTTCTATACCGCCATCTACATCTTTAATATCAATAATGTCAGTCAGACTTGAAACTGTGCTGATACCTTCTGTAATTTTCAGACTATCGGTAATTTGTTTGATATGTTCCAATGTTTCCAAGGTGAAAACATTTTTTGTTTCAAGAACTACCATTCCCATATCGTTACCGCCGTATTTCTTTCCAATATCTTTATAAAGTTTGGCAACAGGGTCGTCGTCGGGCAAGGAACTCAATACATCAGAGTTAATTGTCAGGGTTTTTAGCTGGAGACCAAAGAATATAGTCAATCCAATTACGGCTACTATTATCAGCCACTTGAATTTTACTATTACTTTTGCAAATTTTTCCATTGAATTTAAAATTTGATTTAATTAAACTATTATTGTTTTTTAGTCAGTTTGTAGGTAAAAAAAAATTATTTCAATATTTCAAGAACAAAATTATCAGGATGTTTGCCTAATACATTTTTATACATTTCATTTATTTGTTGCATGACAGAGTTTAAATTTGAAGTATCATAAATTACATCTTTTATGCCTACTTCTTTTTTTGTAAAATCCAAATAAGCTATAATAATAGGAACATTTGCTCTGTTAGCCATATAATAAAAACCCTTTTTCCATTTTGTATTTTTTGCCATTTGTCCTTCTGGCGAAATAACAATGTGTAGTTCTTTACTTTTTTTTAATCGATTGGCAATACTTAAAATGATAGTTCGCCCGTTTGTTGTATCTACTGGTATTGAGCCAAATTTTGTCATAATAAAATTTCCTGGGAATACAAAAAGTTCTTTTTTTGAAATAAATTTATGATTTATATCTATTTCATTAAGATACAGTTTTCCGTAAAAAGCATCAAAATAACTTGTGTGTGGTGCAAATATAAAGATTGACTTTTTTATATCAGGAAATTGCCCTGTTATTTTCCAACCTAAAATTTTTAATATCTTTCCTGAAAATGTTTTCATAGCTTTATTTTATATTACCCATTTGAACTTGTTCGATTAATTCTTGAACATATATTCCACATGCTAATTTTTTCCTTTCTTCTGGTGTCTTTTTTGAGAAATCTAAACGCTCATATATTTTTTTTATTGAGCTGTCCATCTTTTCAAACTCTTCAATCGGTGTTTTTGTTGATACGCTTTCAAGTATTTCATTTACTTCTTTATCTGATATTTTTGCGTATAACTCTTCAATTAAATCTTGTGTTATTTTTGATATATTTTTCATTTTATTGTATTTCAATTAATTTATATTTACTTTAAATTTATGGTCGTGTGTTTTTGTAAAAAACTATTTGCTCAGTCCCTTGATTAAAATTTTTAATAAATCATCGAAATGCGGAGAATATTTTTCGTATTTATTTTGTAAAAAAAATGGAATCTCCAATCCTTTTAATACCATAATAAATACATCAAGTAAAACTTCCATATTGTTATTATGATTTTCAAAAATATTTTCGGTTATTCCATGCTGTATTATGTTTTTAATTTGTTTTTTTTCCCAAGTATCTAAATTGTTTCTTAAATTATCAATGAACTCAAAATGCTCAAAAAAATCAGCTTTTAATGTTTCGTGATAATTTGAAGCTGTATTTAAAATCTCCATTCTTTTAATCAGATAATCTTTAATTTTTATGTTTGCAGATAGATTGTTATTATTAAGAATTTCTGATAATTGTGATTTTAAATTATTAATTTCGATTGCTACAACCTCTGTAAATAATTCTTCTTTACTTTTGAAATGATAATATAATGAGCCTTTTGCACGTCGTGCAATTCTCGCTATCTCATCCATTGAAGTTTTATAAAATCCGTAACGACTGAATAATTTAGATGCTACTTGTAATATCTTATTTTTTGTGCTATCTATTTTCATTTATAATAATTTTCATTTATAATCAAACTGACCATAATCGTTTTACGGTGCAAAGATAAATCAATTTTTATTAACTGCAAATTTTTTTTATTTTTTTTAGGGCAAACGCATAAAAATATTTAAGTGTTGAAAATCAAGTATGATTTATTTTTGATGCGTCTGCCCTAGATTTTT
>JAOZMB010000105.1 GCA_029934515.1 Bacteroidales bacterium | reverse complement strand
CTTTTTTATTAATAATGATAATAAAATAATAAAAAAACTTGAAACTAAAATTAAAAAAGTAAAATACGGAAAAACAAACGATTCTACTTATGTCGGTAAATTGATTAAAATTTCGCCATTTATTGAAGTTAGTGTAAAAATAGATACTCACAATGTAATAATAATTAAAAGCAAACTTTTTGGCAGTTATAATCTTGAAAATATTTTAGTGGCTGTATCCGTTGGAAATTATTTCGATGTAAAATCCGAAGATATAAAAAATGCAATAGAGAACTACATTCCATCTAATAATCGTTCACAAATAACAAAAATAAATAAAACAAATATCGTACTTGACGCTTATAATGCAAACCCGACAAGTATGAAATTAGCAATAGAAAATTTTTATTTAATAAATTCAAAGAAAAAAATTTTTATTCTCGGCGATATGCTCGAACTCGGAAATGAAACTTTGAACGAACATAAAGAAATAATTAATTTATTAAATAATAAAAATAAAAAAGATAAATTCCCAGTGTTTCTTGTCGGAAAATATTTTACTGAGGCATTAAAATATACTAAAAGTAATGAAAATATTAAATGTTTTGGCAATACAAAAATATTATCAAAACACATATCAGATTTCGATTTTAAAGAAAATTTTATACTGCTAAAAGCATCACGAGGAATAAAACTTGAAACAATAATTGATATTTTTTAATAATTATCATCAAATATAACTATCATCAAATAATTTATTAATTCTTAAATCACAAAAAATGGAAACACAAAAAAGTTACAAATTTTCGGAAATTAATTACAAAAAATTAAAAGAAATTGCTGATTTTAAACTTGTCAAAGATAGAACAATTTTTAATGAATGGTTTGACTTTAAATTTGAAATCAATAAATCTGATAAAGATTATTTAACAAAATTAATAAAATAAAAAAAGCGAAAAAAAACTATTTTTGGCGAAGGTATTGAACAACTTTCTATGTTGTTTTATGCAAGTTATAACAATATTTTTAAATAAAAAGTAAATTAATTGAAATTTTATTTTTTTATTAAAAAGATAAGATTTATCTTTGCACACGCAAAAAGGGGATTACCATTTATGCGGATGTGGCGAAATTGGCAGACGCGTTAGACTTAGGATCTAATGCCCTAGGGCGTGGGGGTTCGAGTCCCTTCATCCGCACTTAAAGTCGCTTGTGAGGAATTTAAAAAATTCTTAATTAACAAGCGGCTTTTTTAATTTAAAATATTTTAAAGATGAATATATCATTAGAATCAAAAGACAAAGTAAATGCAGTTATAAAGATAGTTGTAGAAAAAAAAGACTATGAAAATAAAGTTATTAAAGAATTAAAAAAACAACGAAAGAACATACAAGTAAAAGGCTTTCGGAAGGGTAATGCTCCACTTGGTCTTATCAAAAAAATGGCAGGTGATAATATTAAGATGAACGAAATTGATAAACTATTAAAGGAAAATTTGACAAATTTTATAAAAAATAATAGTGAAAAATTATTAGGACAACCATTGCCATCATCAGAACAAAAAACAATTGACATAAGTAGAGAAGCTGAATATGAGTTCTTATTTGATATAGGAATGGCTTCCAATTTTGAACTCAACCTAAACAATAAAGAAATTGATTATTTTAAAATAGAAGCAGAAGACAATGTAATAGATGCTGAAATTGAAAAATATCAAAATTATTTTACCGAAGTTCAAAACGAAGAAATTACATCCGAAAATTCTTATTTAAGAGGAAATATTGTACAAATTGATAAAAATGGAGATATTGTTGAAAAAGGAATAAATGTAGAAGATATTATGTTGTCAGTAGAAGTTATTAAAGATAGTGAAATTAAAGAAAAATTTATTGGCAAAAAAATCAATAATACTATTGATTTTGATATTAAGAAAGCATATCCTAATGATATCGAAATTGCAGCAATTCTGAAAATAGACAAGAAAATAGTTGCTGAAATTCAGCCTTATTTTCAATTTTTTATTAAAGAAATAACAATTAATAAACCATCCAAACTGAACCAGAACTTTTTTGATAAAGTGTTTGGAAAAGATGTAGTAAAAGATGAAGTAGAGTTTAGAAAAAAAATTACAATAAATATAAATGAAAATAATAGAGAAGCATCTTATAATAAGTTTAAGATTGATGTAAAAGAAAAACTGTTAAAAGATACAAATATAATATTGCCTGATAATTTCTTAAAAAGATGGCTACAAGCAACAGACGAAACAGGAAGATATAAAGATAACGTCTTGGAAGAACAATATCCAATAATAGCTTCGGATTTTAGATGGCAGTTAATTAAAGAAAAAATTATAGTAGAAAAAAAATTAGAAATAACAGACGAGGAAATTCGAAATGAATCAAGGAAATTGATAAATTTACAATTGAAAAATATTGGAATGTCTCCACAAGAACTTAATAAAGAAGAAATAGAAAAACTAATAGATAATAATTTAGAAAAAAAAGAAGATAAAAATAATTTTATAGCAACTGGTCTCGAAAATAAAATATTTACTTCTCTTTTTAATAATATAAAACTATCAATAAAAGAAGTAACAACAAAGGAATTTAGCGAACTTAACAAAAATATATAAAAGTAATGACAATAAGGAACAATGAATTTAAAAATTATGCTGTAAATAACCAAGGAATAAGCAGTCTGGCTTATGAAAGATATAATGCAGCAACTACAAACATGACGCAATATGTAATCGAAGAAAGAGAAATGCCGTTTCGTCAGGTAGATGTATTTTCGCGTCTTATGTTGGATAGAATAATTTTTATTGGTATGCCTATTACAGACGGTTGGGAAAATGTTATTCAGGCACAATTGCTTTTCCTGGAATCTGCAGACCCAGCAAAAGATATTCAAATATATTTGAACACTCCAGGAGGTTCGCTTTACGGTGGTCTTGGAATTTACGATACAATGCAGTACATAAGCCCAGATATAGCTTGCACATGTACAGGAATGGCAGCATCGCTCGGAGCTGTACTTTTGGCAGCAGGTACAAAAGGTAAACGTTTTGCTCTAAAACATTCCAGAATTATGCTGCATCAACCAGTAGGATGGACAGGAGGACAAGCATCAGATATAGAAATTGATGTCGCTCAAATTAGTAAAGCTAAAAAAGACCTATACAAAATAGTCTCTAAACACACAGGAACAGAATACGAAAAAGTAGCAAAAGATGCAGACAGAGATTTTTGGATGTCGTCAGAAGAAGCAAAAGAATACGGAATAATAGACAGAGTAATAATAAATAAAGATTAAAAAGGAAAAATAACACCGAAAATTAAAATCCAATTTAACCTTTTTTTAATTAAATATCAAAAAAAAATTAATAAATAAGTTCATAAGTAAATTACGAATTATAAATTATGAATTACGAATTGGTTTACACCAGATAATAAGTATTTTACAAAAAACAAATCATGAAGTTATTTTTTAACCATTACTAACAAATAATAATTTTGCCAAAGTTTAATAAGCTTTGGCAAAATTATTAAAATAAGTTAACAGACAATTTACTACTGCTCATAAACAGTATATTTATTAAAAATAAAAAATATGGAATATAATAATTTTGAAAATAATTTATTACAGGACCTTACAACTAACCTAAATAAATTTAATTATACAAAAAGATTTCTTGAGAAAAGAAAAATATTTTTTTGGGGACCAGTTTACGACAACTCTTCCAGAGAAGTTATAAATCAATTATTATTTTTGGAAACCGAAAATCCGGGAGAAGAAATTACATTATATATAAACAGTCCCGGCGGTTCGGTAACAGCTGGAATGGCAATATATGATACTATGCAAATGATATCATCGCCGATAGCTACAGTATGTTTTGGAATGGCTGCATCAATGGGGTCAATATTGCTATCAGGAGGAAAAAAAGGAAAACGATATATATTTCCGCATGCTGAAGTAATGATACATCAACCAAGTTTGGGTGGATATTTTCAAGACCAAGCAAGTAACCTCGAAATCGCTGCAAAACAAATTAAAAAAACAAAACTTATAGGCGCAAAAATACTTGCTAATAATTGTGGACACCCAGTAGAAAAAATTCTATCCGATTTTGACAGAGATTATTGGATGGACGCAAAAGAATCAATTGAATACGGAATAGTGGACTCGCTAGTTGATAAATTAATATTTTAAAAAAAATAAAAATGGATAAATGCTCTTTTTGTGGCAGAAAAAGGTCAGATGTAGAGTTGCTTATTTCTGGTATTTCTGGTTTTATTTGTAATGATTGCACAATGAAAGCATATCATATAATCGAAGAAGAAAAAAAAACAATGGAAGAAGAAGCTGATTGTATGATAGAAGAAGTAAATATACTTAAACCCAAAGAAATTAAAGAATTTCTTGACAAATATATTATAGGACAGGATAATGCAAAAAAAGTGCTGGCGGTTGCAGTATATAATCACTACAAAAGAATAAAACAAGAAAAAGATGATGACGACGATGATGTGGAAATTGAAAAATCAAATATAATACTTGTCGGCGAAACTGGAACAGGAAAAACACTGATTGCAAAGACTATAGCAAGAATACTAAAAGTCCCATTCGCAATTGTTGATGCAACAATATTAACTGAAGCTGGTTACGTGGGCGAAGATATTGAGAGTCTTCTATCGAGATTATTGCAGGCTGCTGATTATAATACAAAACTTGCAGAACGAGGAATTGTATTTATTGATGAGATTGATAAAATTTCGAGAAAAAGTGATAACCCTTCAATAACAAGAGATGTCTCAGGTGAAGGAGTACAACAAGGACTTCTAAAACTACTAGAAGGCTCAGTTGTAAATGTCCCACCAAAAGGAGGACGAAAACACCCAGAACAAGAACTCGTAGCAGTAAACACAACAAATATTCTTTTTATTGCAGGAGGCGCTTTCGATGGTGTTGATAAGAAAATTGCACAAAGACTTAATACTCAGACTGTTGGATTTAATAAAAGAAATATCGAAAAAATAGACCGAGATAATTTTTTGCAATACATAGCTCCACAGGATTTAAAATCATTCGGACTAATACCAGAAATAGTCGGAAGACTACCTGTACTAAGCTACCTAGAACCATTGAACGAAAAAGCTCTAAGGCAAATACTTACACAACCTAAAAATTCAATTATAAAACAATATAAAAAACTATTCAAAATAGACGGTATTAATTTGTCTTTTGAAGAAAGTGCTTTATATTATTTTGTGGAAAAAGCTATTGAATTTAAGCTCGGAGCAAGAGGTTTGCGCTCAATATGTGAAACAGTAATGACAGATGCGATGTTTAACATGCCATCAGAGAATATAAAAAATTTCAGAGTTACTTTAAAATATGCAAAAAAAATGTTGGAAAAAATTGAAAAGCATAAATTAAAAGTAGCATAAAATAAATTACTGTCGGTGTAAATTAAAACCACGTCGACAGTGCTTTTTATAGATTATCCCTCCAAAATTTAGCTTTTTTATATTCAATTCCTTGAAATATAGATGATTTTATATTTATCCTAAAATTATAACTTTTCATTATTCCGAACGGAATTACGGTCAGCCCCATCTCCCAACAATGAAGGTTGCGATGTATTGTTAATGAAGAGTGTGCAATTTTTTGTGTTTTAAAATCATAATCAGCCCTTGCCGAAAAAAGCCAATTATTAGTAAGATTTATGTTTCCACTTATTGATATTGTTTGAGTTAAATCTTTAACATATTTTTGTGTTTGCGTATCGAAATTATTTTTTATGTTAAGATTATAACCTATTTTTACACCCCAAGGAACACTAAAATCAGCATAAGGTATTTCTGGATTTGCGTAACAATAATTAGTTGGTGTTTTTTCTTTTTCGTCATCTCCACCAAAAGATTTAGAATCGAAAGAACCGCTTATTGATAAGCTTGCATTATCCAATCTTGCGAGTCTTCTATTTTTATTCCATTCGTAAGTATTAATTTTTTTGTTTGTTGAATCTCTTATATAAGGGTCAAATATAGCACCAATATTAACTGTAATTTTTTTTAAAAGTTTAGTATTTCCACGTACTGAAAAATTAGACCAATTCAGAGAATCAGCAGCAAGATTATACGAACTATTAATACCTATACTTTCAAAAATTTTTATTTTTTTTGTATCTTGTGCTGTATCGTTTTTATTTTTAACTTTCATTTCAATATTATTTCCAAGACTCAAACCTATCGAACCAGAACGTCCACTTGGAGGTTTTCCGTAAATACCAGTATCATAATATGAATACAAAGAACTTGGCTCTTCTGGATTATAATAATCATAGTAACCCCAAAAATCTGTACTAAAATCTGGACGATAATTAAAAGAAATAGACGGTGAAAGTACATGTCTTATTGCTTTTATTTTGCCTTTTTTGAAATTAAAAGTTCCGAACAATTTTGTTGATAAAGGAAAAGAAAAACTAAAATCAAAAGGATATCGCATTCCCTGCAATGTATCAACCAACACATCTTCTACGAGAGAATCTTGAGCATTTGGCATTTGAATAGTTCGTTTTTCAATATAATTTAAATAAGCTCTTCCGTTGTAATTGATTGAAGGCGAAACATTTACATATTCTAATATTTTGAAAGACGTGCCTACTGGAATACTGTATTTAAATCCGTTTCGCATTTTGTAAAGAGCCTCTTCGGTAAACAATAGGCTGTCGCGTATATTAACTGTATTTCTTAATGAAGAATTAAATCCTACACTTATTTTTTCGTACCATTTTGCTTTTCCAGAACTTATTTTTTGTTTAAAAGGAAACAATCTTTTCATATTTAGAGAAATTGTTGGCAAACTTAAATTAACCATTTTTGTGGACGTATTTTGTGTCGCATTGGCATTTGCAGATAAATTAAAAATACTACCTGGACGACTTCTTCTATAAGAAATACTCGACGATTTTGTATTATTTGTATATTCATCAATATTTACTGCATTGTTCTGATTGTGTTCTGATGAACCAAAATTCAAACTAACAGAAAAATTACTATTTGGATTGGCTTTTGGGTCTTGTGTATATGAGCCTGCGACCCAAAATGTTCGGTCTTCTGAATATGACGGTAATATTTTTTCGCCGTATTTATTTATGTTATATTTGATGTCTATATTACCACTGTATTTATATCTTTTTTTGAAATTAGAACGTACATTCGTACCCCAACTTCCCTGTGTGTAAGCATCAAAAGTTAGAGTTGTATTCAAATAATCGTTTATTGCAAAAAAATATCCAATCCCACGAAGGAAAAAACCTCGACGCTCTTCTTCTCCATATTGTGGAATTAATATACCAGAAGCATTTTTTTGTTGATTTGGAATATATCCGAACGGTAATCCTATGAATTTCAATGGAATATCTGCAATAACAAAATACATCGGACCAGATACCACTTTTTTACTTGCCAAGACTTTTGCTTTTGTAAGCTCAATATAAAAGTGTGGATGTTCCAAATCGCATGTTGTATATTTCCCCGAAGAAATATGTATTTCTTTGTTTGGGTGCATTTTTGTGCGCTCGCCATGCAGAAAACCATCATCGTACTTTGTTATGACTTCTTTGACAATACCTTTTTTTGTTTTTAGATTGTACATCAAACTTGTTGCATTAAATTTTTCGCCATCATCAGAGAACTCGGGTTTGCCAATTATTCGTCCTGTACTGTCTTTGCGCCCAGAAGCAAATAAACTGTAATCTTTTGTATCAATTTTTATAAATTCAGAGTTTAGATTAATTTCTTCTGTTTTTATTTCGGCATTACCGTATAAATATATTTCTTTATTTGTCATTGAAAACATCATCGAATCTTTACAGGAATATTCTATTTCTCTATCAATGGCATCTTTCGACAAAATTCCAGCATTTATAATAGAATCGTTCTGAATGGAATCACTCGGAACGGAATCCTGATGCATCAAATTGTCCAACGAAATTATTTCAGAAGCATTAATACTATCTTTTTTACTAACATTTTGTGCTGACAGTACACAGTAAAAAAATAAAAATGCAAATAATATTAAATATTTTTTTATAAATAAATATTGTTGCTTGTCTATAATTATATTAATTTTGTAAAAAATCAAAATATTGGTTTTAAGAGATTGATAATTGGACTACTTTTGTAAAGTTGGATATTATTAGAACATTTTTTTTAACATATTTGGTTTTTAAATATGTAATCCAACAAAATCAATAACGTTTATTATCAAACCACAAAGGTATAATAATACTGTTTTATACAGTAAAATTTTTTATTAATTATTGTTAAATATGAAATTTTTTTCGTTCTTACTTATCATTATTATGGTTTATACGCCAGTTTACTCAATTTTTGTTGGAGGATATAAGATTAGAAAGGTTGTAATTGATGCTGGACATGGTGGGAAGGATCCAGGCGCATTAGGAAGAATAAAACATGAAAAAGATATTGCTCTTGCCATTGCATTAAAATTAGGTGCATATATCGAAAAAAATATTAAAGGAGTTCAGGTAATTTATACCAGAAAGACGGATAAATTTATAGAATTATATAGACGTTCGGAAATTGCTAACGAGAACAATGCAGATTTATTTATTTCTATCCATGTAAACGCAAACAAAAAAAAGAGTATCTCTGGAACTTCGACATGGGTGATGGGTTTGAATAAAGCACAGGATAATCTTGAAGTTACAAGAAGAGAGAACTCAGCAATTTTGATAGAAAAAGATTATAAAACAAAATACTCTGGTTACGACCCAAGTTCACCAGAAACTGATATTATTTTGTCATTGTATCAGAATGCTTTTCTTGAACAAAGCATAGCACTTGCCGAAAAAGTTCAGTCTCAATTCGCAAAACGAGCTTCGAGAAAGAGCAGAGGAGTACGGCAGGCTGGTCTTATAGTTTTGTGGAACTGCACTATGCCGAGTATTCTTATTGAAACAGGATTTATAACAAATACAACAGAAGAAAAATATCTGAACAGCGACTACGGACAGTCAATAATTGCATCAGCAATTTATAGAGCATTCAGAGATTATAAAATTGAAATTGAAAAAAGTAATTTTTCGTATAAAAATAAAAAAGTTAAGACAAATAAAAAAATTAAGGCAGATAAAAATATTATTTATAAAATTCAGATAGCTTATTCTGTAAGAAAATTAGAAACAAAACCACAAAATTTTAAAGGTATAAAAAATGTAAAAAGAGAAAAACGCGGAAGTAAATACAGATATACGGTTGGATATACAAATTCGCATGAAGAAATAATAAATTTGCAAAAAAAAATAAATAAAAAAATTCCAGATGCCTTTATTATTGCATATAAAAACGGAAAAATAATTAATTACTGAAAGTATGCAGTTTCTTTGCTACAAAACAAATGTAAAGTATTACAAAATATTCTAAAAAATTGAAAGAAATATTTGTAAGTTTTGTTTGGGTTTGAGTTTTAATTTTTTTCTTAGACGCGAACGTGCAACTCTTATACTACCAACAGTTTGATATAAAACGATTGCAATATCCTTTATGCTCATACCAAGTTTAATAAGCATAGATAGTTTTATCTCTAAGTTTGTTAGATTAGGATATTTTTTTAATATTTTTCTTTTAAAATCATAGTTTATGGCATCAAAGTGGATACAAAATTTATTCCAACTGTCTGTTCTTATTTTGTCATCAATGTCTATTTCAATACTGTTTAATAAATTACATATTATGTTATTTTCATTTGCAAACTTGTTTCGCAATTCTTTAAATTGAAGATTTATATGATTATTAAATTTTGTATTTCTTACCATTTGTAAAGAGCTTTCTATGAGCAGTATATTTTTATTTTCAATTATTTTTTTATAATACTCTGTTATTTTAAGAACAGATTGTGTTCTGGCTACAAGTTCTATCTTGTCTATTGGTTTTCTGATATAATCTATTGCACCTGCATCAAGAGCTATTTTTAGTTCCTCTGATGTTAGCATTAATCCTGTAGCCATTATTACTGGAATTTCTTTGGTTTTTTTATTTTTCTTTAAATTTTTGATAAGTTCAATACCATTAACAATAGGCATATCCCAGTCTGTAATTATTAAATCTGGTTTTTTTAAAATAGCAAGCCTATACGCCATCACTCCATTTTTTGCAGGATAGAAATAATAATCTGATTTTGTTGCAGATAAAATATCAATAGCTTGGTTTATAAAGTGTGGATTGTCATCTACTATTAGTATATTTGTTCTCATTAATTATTATGTTTTATAGTAAAAAAAATAAAAATAAATTACACAAAAAACTTATTTCTTAACAGTTCATTAACAATTCCTTAAATTCTGTTTCGTTTGTATTATAAACAATTTGTTGCATTTTCGCTTTCCAATTTTTAATATTTTCCGAAAAATTATCATCTATCTCTGCTGTTATTTTGCGTAGTGGCATAATATCAAAAATGTCATATTTTTTATATCTTATTATAAAATGTTCCAAATATTTTTTTTCTTTTTTATTTAGTTCTATTTTTTTTGTTCGCTCTTCAATAATAATTATATTTTCGTTTTTTACGTTTTCTTTTGCAATAGGTATAGTAAACGAAAATATTGTTTCCTTATTTGGAATTGAAGTTACATTTATTTCTCCTCCATGCGCTTCTATTGCTATTTTACAGAATGTAAGTCCTATTCCTGTGGCTCTTGCTTTTCCAGATTTTTTTGCAATAATTTGTGTGAATTTATCAAAAATTGATTTTAATTTATCTTCTTCTATTCCTATTCCATTGTCTGTTATTGAGATTCTTGTAAAATTTGAATTTTTACTATCTTCTTCGCAATTTATTATTATTTTGCCATTCTCTGGTGTGTATTTTATTGCATTTGTAAGCAAGTTTATAAAAATACGATATATAATTTCGTCATCTGCTTCAATAAAACGATTCAAAGGTATGTTATTCTGTGGAACTATTCTCTTTTGTTCTGCTAATAATTTTACTTGTTGCAAAGCATTGTTAGATAGCTTATAAAGAGAATAAGATTTTAATATTAATTTCATTTTACTATCTTCATATCTCTGAACATCAAGTATGTTGCTAACCATATTTAATAAGTGCCAGCATATAGATGTTATTTCTTTATTCTTGGATATACTAATAATTGTACTAATAGGATTTTTTAGGTCATGAATAATCATGCCTGTAAGACCTTCTTTAAAATTTGAGAGTTCTTCTAATTGTTTATTCTTTTCGGTTAGTATTTCTGATTGTAATTTTATTTTTTCTTTTTGTTGTTTAAGTATATTGTTTGCTTTGCTTTTTTGTATAAAACTACGAAAGATAATAAAAAACAAAAATAATGTAAGAATAAAAGCACCGATAAATAAATTCCGTATAATTTTTTGTTGTTTCTCGTACTCCTTATTTACTGCATCTTTTTTTTGCTGTTTTACTTTAATTGCTTGTTTTTCTTTATCAAATTTGTAATGATTTTCTAAGTTTGTAATATCTCTAATATTTTTTTCATTAAAAATACTATCTTTTAATTTTTCGTATAATAATTGGTTCTCATAAGCTTTTTTATAATTATTTCGGTTTTTATATATTATTGCAAGTAGTTTATAAGAATCTCTCTGTTCTATAATCAGTTCAAGTTCCTTAGATATTTTTAAACTAATAAGAGCATATTCCAATGCTTTTAAAGTTTTTTTTTGTTTTAATTTAATAGCTCCTATATAATAATATACAGAACTATTTATTCTTTTATTACCATATTCCAACGATTTTTGGAAAAAATCTAATGCCTCTACATTTTTTTCTAATCTGTAATAAACAGACCCAATATTAAGTAAACAGGAAGCAATATCATACATATTTTTATATTTCTCATTTACTTTCAAAGCTCTATTATAATAAATAAGAGCTTGTTCATAATTTGCTTCGTCAAAATATATTGTTCCTATATTATTTAATGTTGTGCCAGTACTCATTTCATCTCCAATTTTGTTATTAATTTTAATTGATTTTTCATAAAATTCACGAGATTTTGAGTATTCATTTAATTCTTGGTATATCATACCAATATTATTATAACATCCAGAGATAATTAAATTATATTTATTTTTTTCTGCAATTTTTAGTACTTGATAATGATAATCAAGTGATTTATAATTGTTTGATTGATATAAATATATAATAGCTATACTTAATAAACAATCTGCAAGGATTTTAGAATTTTTAATTTCTTTACTAAGTTTTTTTGATTTTTCAAAATACTCAATGGCTTTTGGAAAATTATCAGTAAATTGATAATAAGCACCTATCAAACGATAACTAACAGCTTCTCCTTTTATAAAATTAAGTTTTTTAGATAGTTTTTCTGCTTTTTTGGAATATATCAGAAGAGTATCTATGTGATTCTGCTCATAAGCTGTTTGTGTTAATAAATTTACTCTTATTGTATCTTCTTTTTTATAATTCAACAATAGGTTCTCAAGACTATCTTTTACAGAAGTTTGAGAATAAGTAAATGATATTATTAAATTTAGAATTGTAAAAACAAAAATATTTTTGCTCATATAAATA
>JAOZMB010000104.1 GCA_029934515.1 Bacteroidales bacterium | reverse complement strand
TTATTTGATTGGAATTAATTTCGACACTTATAAAAAAGAAATTGAAAACTGGAAATTAGTTCTAAACGAAACAATATATTCTTAATTAGATTTAATAATCGGCAAAATGAAAATATTTAAACTACATCTGTTTACGCTTCTTATTACAATATTATTTTTGTTTCCATTGCTATTGCAGGCACAAATTGTTGATGATTTTACCGATGGTGATATTACAGCCAATCCTGTATGGAGCGGAGACATAGGAAGTTATGAAATTATTGACCCTTTGTTTTCAGGTGATGGAAGCATTAATGCAGATGCTGGTAATGATGTATTTGTTTTGAGAAGTTTACAAAATATCAGTGATGCAGTAATTACAACAGAAAGCAATATTGCTTATGGCGAATGGATATTTTCTGTTGCAGATGGACGGAATTGGTCAATATCTGGCACGAATGATTATAAAATAATAATAATTTCTGATGATAATAATGTTGATAATTTAAAGGACGGAAGTCATAATTTTAACGGTTATTACATACAGTTCGATGGAGCTTTATCGGACAGGTTTGTGCTTTACAAACAAACGGGAACTGTATCAACGCTTATTTTAGATACTAATTATCCGATGACAGAAGACGATGATATACCAATAGGAAGAACCATAAAAGTTACTCGCAATATAGAAGGTGAATGGTCTATTTTTATTGATATAGGTTTTGATATTATTCCTGTTACACAAGCTGGAGAAAGTGTTATTGACAACGAACATAACGAATCGTCTTATTTCGGAATTGCTACAAATATTGCGAATCCCGGAAATGAACGTGTTCTTTATTTCGATAATTTGTTAATTAATCCGCTTGTTGTTACAGCAACAAAACTGCTTTTTTCTAATGTTCCAGATATGGTTACACTGAATACAGACTTTTCGATAAGCGTGAACGCAGTAGATGAAAACAATAATCTAGCAATTAATTATGACGGTCAAATTACACTTACGCTTGAAACAGGAAATGGAATATTAAACTCATCCAACGGTCTTATTCAAAATGCAATCAACGGAGAATATACGTGGACAGATTTACAATACAATACGGAAGATTTTTTTTCTATCTCTGCAAATGCTAATAATTTAACATCGGCTGTGTCTGGCAATATTGAAGCTAAAAATATTGAAATATATATTGACGAAGATTTCGAAGATGCAAATTTGCAGTCTTGGTTAAATACAGATGACTGGACTGCATCGGAAGAAAATTCCATCACAGGTTCTTATTCATTAAAACACAACTTGGAGAATGTAAACGGAACAAGTTATATTTCACATTCTTTGGGTGGTTTGTCTATAAACGAAGGAATTACAACATGGAGATTTAATATAAAAAATGGTAATTGGAATCCGTCAGTAAGTAATAATTTTTTGATATATTTGATGTCTGATAATTTTGATTTGACAAATGATTATTTAAATGCTTATGTTGTTGGTGTTAATTTGGATACTGATGATGATATGATTAAATTTTGGAAAATAACAGAGGGCAGTTCAGAACAATTAATTAATTCAGAATATCTATGGCAGGACGGACAAACAATAGGAATTGAAGTAATTAGAAATGAGACAGGTCAGTGGATTTTAAGTTATGATACAAACGGTGGATTTGATGATTTATACGAAGCAGGAATAACAGAAGATAACAGTTTTAATAAAGCATATTATTTTGGAACTATTTTTAATTATACGTCCACACGTGCAGGCGAGTTGTGGTTAGATGATATTTTTGTAACGGGAGCGCCAGATGAAAATGCACCAAATATTATTTCTATTACAGCACAAAAACCCGATTCTATTGTTATTTTTTTCGATGAAATTTTAGACCAAAATACAACAGAAGTAATTTCTAATTACAATGTAAACAATGGAATAGGAAACCCGCAATCGGTTCAGTTAAATCAAATTGGTTTATCATCTGTTAGTTTAAATTTTTTGTCAGAGTTCTCCAACGGCGAAGAAAATATTTTAACAATTTGCGGTGTTGAGGATATAAATGGAAATCAAATTATAAATGAGCATGTTGCATTTACTTACAATAATATTACAATTCAAAAAATAACAATAATTTCTGATAAAGAATTGGATATTTTATTTACGAAAGAGCCAAATAAACAAACAGCTGAAGAACTTACTAACTATCTTATAAACAAGGAAATAGGAAGTCCGCAATCAGCATTAATTGACAACGAAAATAACAAACTTGTTCATCTTATTTTTGACAATAATTTTATTTCTGGTGAACATTATTTAGTTCTAATTGAAAATATTGAGGATATTTATGAAAATATTATTATTGCTGATAATTTTGATTTTCTATATTTTGAAGCGATGGTTTATAACATAGTTATTAATGAAATTATGTGTGATATAAATCCTGTTCCTGAGGCTCTTCCGCCTTTTGAATTTCTTGAAATTTATAATAATACTGAGTATGAAATAGATTTTTCGGGTTGGACAATTACAATTGGTGAAGGCTCGCCACAAGAATTTCCAGCAATGAATATTCCAGCAAATGCGTATGCAATTATTTGCGAACAAGAGGCGGAAAATAATTTTTCGATATACGGAATAACAATTCCTATACTCAATGCGTCTGAACTTACTATTTCAGGAAGAAAAATTGTTATTAAGAACTCAGAAGGTATTGTTATTGAAGAAATAACATATTCAAAAGAGTGGTATGATGATACAGATAAAGAAAATGGCGCTTGGTCTCTTGAAAGAATTGACCCGTTAAATTTCTGTGGTGAAAACAATAATTGGACTGCATCGATTGATTTTGCTGGAGGAACACCCGGAAGTCAAAACTCAGTAAATAATGAAAATCCAGACAATACGGCTCCTAATATTGATACATTAAAACTTGTTTCTTCAAATTATTTGGAATTATATTTCAACGAAAAAATTAACTCAATCGGAATAAATAACAAATTAAATTTTACTGTTAATAATGGAATTGGAAATCCCGATTCTTTGGTTATTGATAATGAAGAACAAAATAAAATCGGTTTATTTTTTGAAACTCAGTTTACGGATACAGAAGAATATTTGTTAATGATTGAAAATATTTCTGATAATTGCGGTAATTTAATGTCGCCAACAGGTATTGAATTTACATATAATTTGATTTATGCAAAAGAACTTTGGACAGAAGACCAGAACGTAATTAAAATAATATTTTCTGAAACAGTTGATTATCAGACAGGAACAGATATAAATAATTATTTGGCTGATAACGAACTTGGAACACCAGAGTTTGTGGTAACAAATTCCGTTGATGCTTCGATTGTTTATTTACGGTTTGCAGATAATTTTCCTGAGGGCGAAGAAATAAATTTGAATATTAAAAATATCGAAGATATAAACGGAAATAAAATTAAAACCGCTGATTTAAAATTTTCGTATTATATACCAAAAAACAATGATATTGTAATTAACGAATTGCTTTTTAATCCGTTTCCTGATAGTGATGATTTTGTTGAGATTTACAATCGTTCTCAACATAAAATAAACCTAATTAATTTACAGATAGCAAAAAGAGATGATAATAATAATATTATTTCACATGTAAATTTATCGGAAAGCGACTATTATTTCGAACCAGATGAATACATTGCTTTTACGAAAGGAAAAGAGAATATTTTGAATAATTATATGAGTGATAATAGTGATAATATTTTTGAAATTAAAACTTTTCCGACTTACTCTGACGATGAAGGAACAGTAGTAATATTGTATAAAAATGATTCAATTATTGATGAGTTTTATTATAATGAAGATATGCACTTCAAACTTCTTGATGACCCAGAAGGAGTATCGCTTGAAAGGATAGATTACAACAGACCAACAGACGAGCAGGCGAATTGGTATTCCGCTTCCGAATACTATGGTTTTGCAACACCCGGATATAAAAATTCACAATATAGACCAGATATTGAACCAGAAGAAGAGCCTATTACAATCGAACCAAAAATATTTTCACCTGATGGAGACGGCACAGATGATTTTGCAAATATACATTATGAATTTGAAAAAGGTGGTAATGTTGCAAATGTTCGGATATTTGATTCAAACGGAATGACAATAACACAACTTGCTAATAACGAACTACTTGGCACAAAAGGAGTTATAAGATGGGACGGTTTATACGAAGACCGTGTTGTGGCGCGTTCTGGAATATATATTATATTTTTTGAAGTTTTTGATTTAGACGGCAATATAAAAAAATATAAAAAAAACGTAGTACTTGCCGTGAAAATGTAATTTTATGAAATTAAAAACTATAAAGCGTATCACAACTTTTTTAGGTTGTGATACGTTTACATTTTAACTTATTTTATCATTTGTTCTTCTGCTTGTTTTTGAATTCTTCTTGATATAACTATTCCTATTTCGTAAAGAACTATTAGCGGCAATGAAACCAGTACTTGGCTAAAAATATCTGGAGGTGTTATTATTGCCGATAATGCCAAAATTATTACTATTGAATGTTTCCGATATTTTTTTAGAAATTCTGGTGTTACCAAACCTATCTTACTTAGGAAGAAAATAAACATTGGTAATTCAAAAATAACTGCCGCAGCAAGCACTACCGATGTCAATGTTTGTATATAAGAATTAAGATTAATTTGGTTTAGAACTTCGTTACTAACTTCATAGCTTCCCAAAAAATGAACTGACAGCGGAGTTATTATATAATATCCGAACAATGCACCTGTTGTGAAAAGTATCGATGTAAAAAATACAGCACCTCTGCTATTTTTTAGTTCTTTTCTTTCCAATGCAGGTCTTATAAATTTCCAAAATTCAAAGAATACAAAAGGAAATGCAACCAAAAAACCAACAACAAAAGAAACTGTAAGATGTGTCATCAACTGTCCTGCAAGTTTTATGTTAATAATCTGAAAAGGTTTTGTATTTATACATAAAACATCTGTCCCGATATTTTGTCCAAGCGCACAAAGCAATCTGTTAGTTGGAAAATCTGGACGCTTTGGAGCCAAAATTATTAAATCAAATATTACTCCCCTGAAAATGAACGCTATAATTGCAAAGATAAAAATTGCAGTAATAGAACGAATAAGGTGCCATCGCAATACTTCAATATGTCCTAAAAATGACATTTCTTTATTTTTTACATTTTTTTCCATTTATTTTTTTTTATTTCTTTATTTTATTTTTATTTTTATTTTTTCTATTTTTATTTTTTATTCTAATAAATAAAATCTAATATTGTATTTTAATAACAACAAGAATTGTTATTATTTCAGTTTACAAATGTATTTAATAAATTTGTTTTAAAAAAACAGATCTCTGTTTTTTTAAAATTTCTGTTAGTAATTATGCTTAATATGAATGGTTTAGAACAAAATAATTTAAAAGAAGTACTACAAAAACATTTTGGATTTGATACTTTTAAGGGAGAACAGGAGGCTGTTATACAAAATGTGTTAGATGGGAAGGACACTTTTGTGTTGATGCCTACGGGTGGTGGCAAATCCTTAACATACCAATTACCGTCACTTATATTGCCAGGAACGGCGATAGTGATTTCGCCTTTAATAGCTTTGATGAAAAATCAAGTAGATGCAATGAGAGGTTTTGGAGAAGATGACGGTGTGGCACATTTTATGAACTCATCATTATCAAAGGTACAGATTGATCTTGTGAAAGAAGATGTTGTGTCTAAACGTACAAAACTTTTGTATGTTGCTCCTGAGTCATTAACAAAAGAAGAGAATGTATTATTTTTACAAAATATTGATATATCTTTTTATGCAATAGACGAGGCACATTGCATATCTGAATGGGGTCATGATTTTAGACCTGAATATAGAAAAATACGTCCCATTGTAGAACGCATAGGACGCGCTCCAATAATTGCACTTACAGCCACAGCAACACCCAAAGTGCAACATGATATTCAAAAAAATCTCGGTATCCTTCATGCAAGAACTTTCAAAGCTTCTTTTTACCGTTCCAATCTTTATTATGAAATTCGTCCTAAAATACATCCAGAGGAACAGATAATAAAATTTATAAAACAACATCCCAAAAAATCTGGAATAATTTATTGTTTGAGTCGTAAACGAGTCGAAGAGCTTTCTAAAACATTGGAAGTAAATGACATAAGGACGTTGCCTTATCATGCTGGAATGGACTCTTTAACTCGTTCTAAGCATCAAGATATGTTTTTGATGGAAGACGTGGAAGTTATTGTTGCTACAATTGCATTTGGTATGGGAATTGATAAACCAGATGTAAGATATGTAATACACTATGATATACCAAAAAGTTTGGAAGGATATTATCAAGAAACAGGAAGAGCCGGCAGAGACGGAGGTGAAGGTAAATGTATTACATTTTATAGTTATAAAGATATTCAAAAACTTGAAAAATTTATGCAAGGCAAACCAGTTGCCGAGCAGGAGATAAGTAAACAACTTTTGCTTGAAACGGTTGCTTATGCAGAGACATCAATATGTCGTCCCAAAGTATTGCTCAATTATTTTGGAGAAGAACTACACATACCTTGTGATAATTGTGATAACTGTATAAATCCGAAGAAAAAATTTGAAGGTAAAAGATATATTCAAACTATAATAAGGGCAGTAAGAAAACTTAACGAAAGATATAAAAGCGAACACATATCGCATATACTTGCTGGTAACGAAACCTCAGCAATAAAATCTTTTAGACATAACAAAATAGCTCTGTTCGGGTCAGGCAAAAAAAAGGATGATAAATTTTGGAACTCTGTTGTCAGAAGAGCTTTAATAAATCACCTACTCGAAAAAGATATTGAACAATATGGTATATTAAAAATTACAAAAAAAGGATACAGATATCTCAAAAATCCTTTCTCAATAGAAATGTCAGAGAACCATGATTATAACCCTGATGGAGATTATATTAATCTAAATATAGGAAGTAGCGGAGCCGCTGATGAAGAACTTTATCAATTGCTAAAAGGGCTAAGAAAAGATATTTCGAAAAGAAAAAGAATACCACCTTTTGTTGTGTTCCAAGACCCTTCGCTTGAAGATATGGCAACAAGATATCCTACTACTTTGAAAGAACTGAAAAATATATCTGGTGTAGGAAGAGGTAAAGCAGCAAGGTACGGCAAAAAATTTATCGAACTTATAAAAATTTATGTCGATGAAAAAGAAATAGAACGACCACAGGATATGGTTGTTAAGTCTGTTGTAAAAAAATCAAGTGCTAAGGTATTTATAATACAAAGCATAGACAGGAAAGTTAATTTCGAAGACATTGCAAATTCCAGAGGTTTTAATATGGATGAACTACTGACTGAGATAGAAGCAATTATTAATTCTGGAACAAAACTTAATATTGATTATTATATAGAAAGAGTCGTTGATGAAGAAAATCTGGAAGATATTTATTCGTATTTTTATGAAGCTGAAACAGAATTAATTGATGCAGCAGTAAAAGAGTTTGAAAATGAAGACGTTACAGAAGAAGAAATCAGACTTGTAAAAATAAAATTTATGTCGGAGATGGCAAACTAAATTTATATTTACAAAAAAACATCAACAGATAACAAATTTATCTGTTGATGATTAATAAAACAACTTATAGTTTTAATGTTCGTTTATAAAACTTTTATTATTTTTAGAAGTATAGGATACGAAAAATAAAACAAAACGACAAGAACTATATAAGCAATAATAGCTGGATATTTACGTCTTTGCCGGAATCCTAATTCGAGTGCAGTCCCAAAAGAACGCTTAAAACTAAAATTCTTTTTTAGATATTTCTTTAAAGAAAACTTCTTTTTGCTTTGACTTCGTGAACGAGAACGCTTCGTAAACATATTTATTGAGTAAATCTCATCAAGAAAAAGATGACTAAAATAGCCAACAGTAAAAGAAAGAGCAAGTACAAACTTCTCAATTGTTTTTAAATGTGTAGTATCGGCAATAAGAAGTATAACAAAAAATAAAATAAATAACGCTGGAACAGAATGAAAAATTCCACGATGTATTGTCTGTTTTTTGAAAAATTTTAACAAGGTCGTATTTATAAATACGAAGGAAGCAGCAGGCAAAAATATCTTAAAATAAATACTTGCATCCAATTCATTCAAATAAAAAATCGTTATCGCAGCAGTAAAATAAGCATAAAGACCAAAAATAACTTTCACAGGTAAACCAGAATCGCTATCCATATCCGGTAAAATAGAACCTATAATTGTTGCAAAAAATATTAATACTACAAAATAAATATTCGTTACCCATTCAAGCATATATGTAAATATTGAAAAAATAAAACCTGCATAGGAGCCGAATGAAACATGAGTTTTAAAATCTGCCATTATTATTAATTTTTTTAAATTATGAAATTATTATTCTCTTTCTTCTTCTGAACTCGGCACATGCGATTGCTGTTGCTGCCGAGACATTAAGTGATTCTGGTTTATTATTATCCTCTGGAAAAGTAGGAATAAAAAGTTTCCTATTTACATAAGTCCCAGCAATTTTGCCTATTCCTTTTCCCTCATTACCAATAACTATTATTCCATTTTTAGACAATTTTGTTTCAAAAATATCTTCACCAGAGAGGAACATTCCGTAAATATCTATTTGTTTGAGAACTGCTTTTTCGAAAAAAAAATCCGTATCAACATATCGCACATTAACCCTGCCTATTGCTCCAGATGTCGCCTGAACTACTTTATTGTTATAAACATCAACTGTTTGTCGAGAACATAAAATGTTTTTTATTCCGAACCACTCTGCTGTACGAATTATTGTACCGAGATTACCCGGATTTTGAATATTATCACAAAAAATACATAAATCATTAAAAATTTCAGTAAAATTATTTTTTATTTCAGGAACCTCAAAAACAGCAAACACAGATGACGGTGTTTTTAGATTACTAATTTTTTTTAATTCTGTTTTGTTTGTTTCAATAATACATGTTTTATTAGTGGTTTTTTTTCCAAAAGAACTTGACAATAGAAAATCGCTATCAGCAAAGATAATATTTGGAGAAAGTCCTGAATTTAATAAATCAATGACATTTTTTTTGCCCTCAGCAGTAAAAAGTCCATACCTTTGCCGATATTTTTTTAATTTTAGCGAATTTATTAACTTTATTTTATTTTTACTTATCACAAACAAAATGAATATAAAATTTGAATTAATATTAGTCTTTATAATTGCAATATTACTAATTTCATGCAATTCTACAAAATATCTTACAGATAATGAATATTTACTTACAAAAAATAAAGTAAAAATTAATGAAAATAAAAATGAAAGTAAATTAGAAAGTAAGGGGTATGATAATTATGATATTGAAGAACTTATACGTCCCAAACTTAATTCAAAACTTTTTGGTTTTATTAGGGTTTATCTTGCATTTTATAATTTTTATTCTCCTGAAAAAACAAAGCACAAAGTAAACAAAAAAATTGAAAAATGTAAAAAAAAGAAACAAAAAAAATACAAAAAGTTTACTAAGAAGATAATAAAGTACGAAAAAAAGAGAGACTATTTTGTTGAAGGAAGTAAAAAACATACAAAATATACACAAAAATTATATGCCTTACAGGAACGAAAAAATATATCAGAGCAAGAACTCTGCGACTCTATAATCTGGACACAACGCATGGGTGAAGCGCCTGTTTTGTACAGAACAAATGATGAATATCGAAATAAAAGACAAATTAGAATATTCTTGAAAAACAAAGGATACCATGATGCAAAGATTGGAATAATTGTATATGAAAAAAAGAATAAAAAAAAGAATGTAATGTACGAAGTCAGTCCGGGAAGACCTTATTTGATTAATCTAATAAATTATAATATTAGTGATTCTGTTTTAAAATCGATTGTATTTAAAGATAGTATAAATTCGCTGATTAAAAAAAATATGCGATTCGATATAGAAGCATTGCAAAACGAAAGACAAAGGATTTCAAATTATTTGAGAAATTCTGGATATTATAAATTTACAAAAGAATATATTTTTTATACGGCTGACACACTGAACAGAAATTATTCTGTAAATATAACACTTAATATAAAACAGACAAAAGACGAGGCAGATAATTATGTTAATCATAAAAAATATTATATAGATAATGTTTTTATTTATCCAGCTTTCGAGCCTAAAAAAGCACTTAATAGAAAAGAACAATATTTTTTTGAATTTGATACAACTGCTTATTTATCAAACAATAGCGGGTTCTACTTTCTGAACAGAGAAGAACAAAAAATAAAATCAAAAACATTAATTAGAGGAGCATATATATTCCCTGACAGTTTATATAAATTGGATAATACAAAATCAACTTATAAATATTTATCGTCTTTAAAGATTATTAAAATTGCAAATATTAATTTCTTTGAAATAGAAAAAACAGATACAACGAAAAATAATGACAATGGATTTATAGATTGTGATATTAGACTGACACAAAACAAGTTACAATCGTTTACTTTTGAGTTCGAGCTAACAAATACTTCTGGGAATATTGGCTCTGCTGGGAATATTATATATTCACACAAGAATATTTTTCATAATGCAGAGGTGCTTAGAATGTCATTAAAAGGAGCTATGGAACGTCAGTTAAATATAATAAATGCTGATATTGAGAGCGGTATGGCATCAAATTTTTTTAATAGTTATGAGTATGGAACAGATATTTCTATAGAATTTCCTCGTTTCCTTGCTCCCATACGAATTAAATCTTTTCTAAATAGATTCAATCCAAAGACCTTAGTATCAACGAATTTTAGTTTCAGGAAACGTCCTGATTACACGAGAACTATATTAGGTTTATCATTTGGATATTTCTGGAACTCATCGAATAATGTAAAACATATTTATAGACCTGTAGCACTTGATTTGGTTGATTTAAAAAATCCTACAAAAGATTTTTTGGAATATATTAACAAATTGCACCTCTACGAAAGCTATCAAGACCATTTAATAGTTGCTTCCAGTTACAGTATTATAATTAATAATCAAAGTAAAAAAAATCAAAAAAATTTTACTTTTTTAAAAATTAACGGCAAATTAGCAGGAAATTCTTTATCTGGAATAATGAAATTATCAGGTAAGGAAAAGCCAGATACGGGATATACATTTTTAGAAAATATTTATGCTCAGTTTGCAAAAGCTGATATAGACCTCAGATATTATCGTAAATTGATACGTGAAAACGACAAACTTATTTTTCGTACATTTGTTGGCATTGCATATCCGTATGGGAATCTTGATGTTATTCCTTTTGGTGAGCAATATTTTTCTGGTGGAGCTAATAGTGTAAGGGCTTGGCAGGTGCGTTCTCTTGGTCCGGGTACATATAGTTTGCCGGGTAATTTGGATGTTTTTCCGAACCAAACAGCCGACATAAAAATAGAAGGTAATTTTGAATATAGAATGAAATTTTTTTGGATACTTGAAGGGGCTTTTTTTATTGATGCTGGAAATATCTGGACAATAAATGACGAAGACGAACGTGAAGGTGCTGGATTTGATTTTGATGATTTTTACAAAGAAATTGCAATAGGAACAGGTATAGGTTTTAGGTTCGATTTTGATTTTTTTATTATACGATTTGATTTTGGTCTAAAAATGAAAGACCCAGCATTTGATGAAGATAGACGATGGGTTATTGGAAACAGAAATTTTAGACAAAACGACTGGACATTCAATATAGGAATAGGATATCCGTTTTGATAAAAATAATTTTGAAAGAAAATATTATGTATGCAATAATTGATGCTCGAACAGAAAAAAAAGCTATAAAAAAATTACGTAATTATGTAAATGATGTTCTTTTGTTTAAATCAGAATGTATTACTTATAATTCTATTTCTGGTCATCCTGATATTTTTATATATGTAGATAAAAAAAATATTGTTATTGCTCCAAATGCACCAAGATATGTTTTTGATTTTTTTGAATTAAATAAAATAAATTTTAAGATTGGTAACAAATCGATAGGCTTTACTCTTAAAAACAGCACTTTATATAATTGTCTTAGTAATAAAAAATATTTTTTTCATAAAAAAAACTTCTCTGACAATACTATTTTAAAGTTATGTTATAACAAAAAATTTATAAACTTACCGCAAGCATACACTCGTTGTAGTATGGTTTGTATTGATGAGAATAATTATATAACATCAGACCATGGAATTGAAAAAATATTAAAAATAAATAAGTTTAATACATTATATTTTTCACCTAAAAAAATCCGAATTATAGACCACAGGAATGGTTTTTTGGGTGGAACATGCGGACTTTATAATCGCAAGTTATTTTTTAATGGGAACATAGATTTACACGATAAAGATTTCAAATTACGAAACTTTATAGAAAAATTTAATATCGAAATTATAAATTTGCAGGATGATTTTTTATACGATGGAGGAGGTATATTATTTGTTAAAAATGATTAATAATTAAGGCAGATGCATCAAAATATTTAAGTGCTAAAAATATTGATTTTTAATGGCTCTAAAAACATAACATATTGATAATAAAGTATGATTTATTTTGGCATGTTTCATAAATACAAAAAAAGCCCAAAAATATTCTACTTATGCAAAAAAGCATAACAATAAATATTTTTAAAACTTACTATAAAAAGTAAAAAAAAGATTTTATTTTATTTTATTTTTCACTTTTTCCATCAATAAATTTAACCAATTTTCTTTTTG
>JAOZMB010000187.1 GCA_029934515.1 Bacteroidales bacterium | reverse complement strand
TTTTACACAAAAAGAACCTTTTTTAGTGTAAACTAATTATGAAACATGCCAAAAAAAGAAAGAATTATGACAATATTAAAAAAAATTGAAAAATTTGTAAGTGACGTTTTCAAAACGACATTAGAAATATTTTTTGAAGCTTTACGATTAAGTCCAAATGCACAAGGATACGTAAGTGGTTCAATAACAGAATTATTACTAAAAAAATCATCTTGAAAACATAAACTATGCAGTTCATAGAATACGAGAAAAATGGGAAGGGAAAAAACACCCTAATCATCATGGCGATTTTTATTTTCAACACAAAAATAATGATTTATGGTATGTGCTTGAATCAAAAGGTGTAAAATCAAACTCTGAAAAATGGAATAAACTCTACAACAAAGAAAAATTAGAAAAATTTTTATTCAATCATTCAGAAAAAATTGACAGAATAAATCAAGACGAAAAAATTGAACCACAAATTTCAAAATGGATAAATGAAAATTTGCCAGAATTTAATACAAGTTATTCAAATACACTTTATAACTACGAAGAAATAAAAAAGTATTTGAAAAAATAAACCAAAACGAGAAACAAATAAATCAAAAGCTATTAATTTACTGAAAGATTACACCAGAGATGAAATAAACAAAATGATTAAACAACGACTTGATTATATTGCATCAAAAATTAGAGTTTTGGAAACTCACTTTGTTTCAGGAACATCAGGCTCAAATCAAAGAACACAAGCAACACCAAGAAAAGATGAATTTAACGCTATTTCAATTGACATTTTTTTACGTTATTCAGAACACAAATTTTTATTTGCAAATCCACAACATTTAGAATCTTCAAGTGCAGATACAAATCATTTGCAACAAAATTATATAATCGGTTTTGTTTTTATTGAAAACAAAAAAGAGGTATTAAGCATTACAGATGAATGGTTTGAAAAATTTCAAGACATATATGAAACATTTGATAATGATGATGCTATAAATGAAAATGAAATGCAAATTGATAATAGAAATGTAATTTATCCAGAATAAATTGCATTTCACACTTATGTGTTATACATTTGACACAAAATTGAAAACTATGTTTGACACAAAATTATTTTTATCACAAGACAAGAATTTGCTAAAAAAATTTGAAGAAATTCACAATTATATTTATGCAAATGACGGACTTTCTGAACAACAAATCCTTGATGAATTTATAAAAATTCTATTCATAAAATTTACAGATGAAAAGAATGATAAACAACTATTTACAATCTCAAAACAGGAAGTTGTTGATATAAATTCAGGAACAAAAAAAAGTTTATTTATAAAAAGAATAAGCAAACTTCTCGAAAAAACAAAAATAGAATATAAAGACATTTTTGATAAAAAAGAAAAGTTTGTATTAAGTTCTCAGTCGTTAGCATATATTGTAAATAAATTACAAAATGTAGATTTTTATAATTCTACAAAAGATGCAAAAGGACTTGCATTTCAAAAATTTCTCGGAAGACAAGCAAAAGGCGGTCGTGGACAGTTTTTTACTCCCGAACCAGTAATTGATTTTTGTGTTGAAATCCTACAACCAAAACCAAACGAAAAAATTATTGACCCTGCTTGTGGAACAGGCGGATTTATTTTTTCTGCTCTAAAATATATTGAAAAAAATAATAAAAATATCAATTTACAAAAATATACAAAAGAAAATATTTTTGGAATAGAAATTAATCAACGTATCACACAAATTGCAAAAATGAAATTTTTGCTCGAATGTAACGGAGATGCAAATGTATTGTGCAATAATGCTTTATCTGATATTGATGAATTAAGTTTACAATTTGCAGATTTTTCAAATATAAAACATCTACAAAATAGTTTTGATATTGTTTTGACAAATCCACCTTTTGGCTCACAAGGACGAATTTCAAATCAAAAACAACTTGCAAAATACGAACTTGGATACAAATGGACAAAACACAAGAATACATATTATAAATCAAAAAAAATTCAAAAAGGACAAGTTCCAGACATCTTATTTATTGAAAAAAGTTTACAACTTCTAAAACCAGAAGGACGACTTGGAATAGTGCTTCCAAACGGAATTTTTGAAAATTCATCATTAGAATATCTGCGTTTATATATAAAAGAAAAAGCAAATATTATTTCTGTTGTCAGATTACCGCAAGAAACATTTATCCCTTATGGAACAGGTGTTAAAGCTTCTTTGCTTTTTATTCAAAAAAAAAATAATACAACTTCAAAAAAATATAACATATTTTTTAGTAAAATTGATAAACTTGGATATCAAGGAAATAAAAACGGAACACCTGAATATTTAAAAGATAAATACGGCAGAATAGAAATTGACAAAACAGGAAATCAAATTCTCAACGAAGATTACAGCACAGTAATTAAAGATTACAAACTTTTCAAAAAAGAAGAAAATATAAACTCTTTAAATTCTTTTTTATTATCAAATACTGAACTAAAAGGAAGATTAGATTATGACTATTATTCGCCTGAAAATAGAAAGTTAATAAACAAACTTAAAAACGTAAAATCAGCAAGACTTGGTGATTTAGTTCAAATTGTTAAAACAAAAAGTAAACGTTTAAAATCAGACGAACAAGTCGAATACATTGAACTCTCTGACATAAACACTCATTCATTTGAAATAATAAACTCAACATTACTAAATACTTACGAACTACCAAGCAGAGCAAGTTATGAAATAAAAGAAGGTGATATAATAACAGCAGTAGCAGGAAATTCGATAGGTTCACACAAACACGCAACAGCTTATGTTACAAATGAATTCGAAAATGCAATTTGCACAAACGGTTTTAGAATTTTTAGAAAACCAATAATAGACCCGTTTTATTTACTATTTTATTTAAAAAGTGATGCTTTTTTGAAACAAGTTTTTATGTATAGAACAGGTGCCGCAATACCAGCTATTTCAGATAATGATTTAGCAAATATTTTAGTATATCTGCCAAACGAACAAAAATTAAGTAGAATAAGTGAAAATGTAAAACAATCTTTTACTCTCAGAAAATCAGCAAAAGAAAAATTGACAAGCATTGAACTTATTATATGATAAAAAAGAAAATAAGTATTTCTATTTTTTGCTATCTGCCTGTTTTTCAATATTAAGATTTAATATTGAAATTAGATAGCATTACTTGTTTATGACTACCAAAATATCAGTATTTTCCAAATAAGCTTTGTTATTTTATATATTTTTTTGTATCT
>JAOZMB010000103.1 GCA_029934515.1 Bacteroidales bacterium | reverse complement strand
CAAAGATTTTAAATTGTGGAATAAGTAATTGTTAAATAATAAATTTGTATTCTGTGATGACAGAACGTGAAGTTATTTTTTACAATTACTAATCAACAATTTTAAATAAATAATAATAAATTTAAGTTTTCTAAAAGATAATAAATTTTTAAAACTTTGATTTAAAAAATTCAAAATTAAATATGACAAAATTAAAAAAACTTATTGACAAGTGTGAATTACTCGCATTTGATTTGAATTTTAAAAAAGCCAAAAAATGGAAACTCGAAAATGATAATAGAGTTTTGGTTGGCTATATGCCTATTTATTTTCCACGAGAGATAATACATGCTGCTGCCGGATTACCTGTAGGGATTTTAGGTGTCGGCGACCGTAAACAAATAATCGTAGGAGATGCTTATTATCAATCTTATATATGTCATATTCCGCGAGGAATTATTGAGATGGCATTGTCAAAGAATTTTGATGACTTCGATGGTTTTTTATTTCCTTCAATTTGTGATGTAATTCGTAATTTGTCTGGAATGTTTCAGATGTCTGGTGTAGGAAAATTTGCAAAATATATGGATTTTCCACAGGATTTTAACTCTCATATCGGTGGTAAATTTTATATACAAGAAATGCAGTCTGTTCTTGATAAAATCAAAAAAATAAATAATGTCGATGTTACAAATGAGCATCTCAACAGGTCGATAAAATTATATAACATTAATAGACGGCTTATAGAAAAAATATACGATATAAGACAAGAATTTCCATGGCGACTTGCAGCAATTGATGTTTATCATATTCTCAGAGCTGGAATGGTTATTCCTGTGGAAGAGCATAATGAAATGCTGGAGTTGGTTATTGCTGAAATTAGTAATGATATTGGTGAGCCTATGGATAATATCAGAGTAGTTGTAACTTCTTCGTTTTGTGAACAACCACCTGTTTCGCTTATCCGAACTATCGAACAGTCTGGTTGTTACATTATTGATGATGATTTTATGCTTGGTTCACGATGGATACAAGGCGATGTAGAAGAAGATACAGATAACCCGTTGCTTGCTTTGTCTGAGGCTTACATAAAGAAAAGTACGTTTTCTTCATCGGTTTATGATGTTGGCAATCCCAAAGGAGTAAGACTGATAGCATTGGCAAAAAAACGAAAAACAGACGGAATTATTTTTGCAGCACCCAGCTTCTGCGACCCGGCACTGTTAGACAGTCCTTTGTACCAAAAAGCATGCGAACGCGAAAATGTAAGATATATAAACTTCCAATATCACGAAAACATTGGACAGTTCAAAGTCATTAAAGAACAGGTTGGTGCTTTTTCAGATTCTATAAAATTATGGGAAATTTAAATTCATAATTCAGAACCACTAATACGAATTAAACGTATCACAACTTTTTAAGTTGTAAAATATCCAATTTTTAAATTGGTAGTCAAATAATTAAAATAATTAAAAAATAAAATTTAATAATGTCTCAAACAGTAAAAAAAGAAAGGAGCATGATTCTCCAGAAGGAAATGATTGGTGGTCTGTTTAAAGAATTGGGTACGGCAAAAGAATTAGGTAAAAAAGTAGTTTATACTTTTGTGCCAGGCAATTTGTCAGAGCTTATACGTTCTTTTGACATGCTTCCTGTTTATCCTGAAATCAATGCTTTACAATCTGGAATGCGAAAAAAATCAAGAGCATATATACGTGAAGCAGAAAAATGGGGGCATTCAGAAGACGTATGTACTTATGTAAAATGTGATGTCGGCATGATGCTGAAAGGTAATATTGGACCTACCGGAGAGAAAGTACCTGAACCAGATTTATTGCTTCTCAGTTATACTGGTTGTTTTACATTTCTGAAATGGTTTGAGAACCTTGAAAGAATGTATCCGGGGGTTCCAGTTGCATTGCTTCATACACCGTATCAGGAAAACGGCGAAATTACAAATGAAATGACAGAATACATGGTGAAACAGCTTGAAGAAGATGTAATTCCTAAAATGGAACTTGTATCTGGAAAGAAATTTAATCGTGAAAAATTAAAAACAATACTTCAGCATTCGGCTGATACTGAGGATTTAATAGTTAAAATATTTGATACTACAAAAAATCGTCCTTCGCCTATTGATGCTTATTTTGCTGGAGTTTATTATATAGGTCCAATAAATATCGGATTTCGAGGAACACCTCAAGCTACCGAATATTACCAAGAACTTTATAACGAAATTCAAGAACGAATACGACTCGGACTAGGACCCGTTACACCAGAAGGAGAAATGGAAGAAGAACGTTTTAGACTCGTCGTAGAAGGGCCACCGAACTGGACAAGTTTTAGAGAATTTTGGAAACTTTTTTATGATATGGGAGCAGTCATTGTTTCGTCATCATATACACGTGTAGGCGGAGTTTATAAGAACGGTTTTAGACATAATCCAGACAGATTGTTAGAAAGTTTAGCTGAATATTGTATGGGCTGTTACACTAATATGAACCTAAAACAGCGTGTCGAGATGTTGGAAGAAGAAATAAAAGATTATCACGCAGACGGTTTTTTGGTTAATTCAATAAAAAGCTGTAACTCTTTCTCGGCAGGACAATTAATGATGATGCGCTCATTAGAAGATAAACTTGGCGTTCCAGTAGGATTTATTGAATCAGATCTTGTTGACCCAAGATATTTTTCTTATTCGAACATAAAAAATAGACTTGAATCCTTTTTCCAAATGCTTGAACAAAGAAAATTAATTATGAATAGTTAATTTGTGCTATGCTCGGTGTAGCGTATTACAAGCTTTCAGATTGTGAAATCAGCAAACAAATTATTGATAAAATTATTATTAAAAAATTCTGTGCTATTATATTTCAACAAGCTGAAAGGTTTGTTGTATATTAAACTTTTTGATTGTACAGTTCGATAAAATTTTGACTAAAATAAAATTAAAAATTATGAAAAAAGACGCACTATTGATTATAGACCCACAAAATGATTTTTGTAACCCAGGCGACAAAAACGGAAACAAACGCGGTTCGCTTTATGTTGAAGGTGCAGAAAAAGATATGGAAAGATTATCAACATGGATAAGAAAAAAGAAAAAAAATATTGATTTTATAATAATTACAATAGATTCGCATCAGCCAAATGATATTTCACATCCTAATTTTTGGATAGATAAAAATGGAAATCAAGCGCCACCGTTCACACAAATAAGTTCAAAAGATGTGGAAACAGGGAAATGGTCGGCGCGTTTCGAACCTAAAAAATGTCTAAATTATTTACGTGAGCTTGAAATACAAGGTGAATATCCTCACATAATTTGGCCTGTTCACTGTGTTATAGGTTCAAACGGTGCTGCAATTTATCAGCCTCTTACAGATGCAATAATCGAATGGACAGAGCAAGGAAAATTTTATCAAACAGTTACAAAAGGAACGTTTCCATTTACAGAACATTTTGGAGCATTCAAAGCACAAGTTCCTGATACAAATCAGCCTGAAACTAAATTGAATATTAAACTGTTGCGAACTCTTAATAATTACAGAAATATTTACATTGCAGGTGAAGCAAAATCGCATTGTGTCGCCAATAGCATGAAACAAATACTTGACGAAGCTCCTGATTTGGCTAAAAAAATTATTGTCCTAACAGATACAATGTCAAACGTTTCAGGTTTTGAAACTATTGCCGACCCAATTTATACGAGGGCAAAAAAAATGGGAGTAAAATTTACGACAACTAAGAACTAATTATAAAATAATAAAATTAAATAATGGAAAAAAAATATTGTTACAAATATCCACGTCCTGCACTTACAAGCGATTGTGTTATTTTTGGTTTTGATAAAAAAACAGGAATAAACTTATTGCTTATAGAAAGAAAATATGAGCCATTCAAAGGTTACTGGGCATTTCCGGGTGGATTTGTAGAACAAGACGAAACAACTTATGAAGCAGCAAATCGTGAACTTTTTGAGGAAACAAATTTAAGAAATATTAAACTTAAACAACTTCAAACATTCAGTGATATAAATAGAGACCCACGAGGCAGAGTAATCTCTGTTGTTTATTATGCTATAATAAATATTGACGAACTTAAAACAAACCCCAAAGCAGGTGATGATGCCAAAAATATAAAATGGTTTCAGGTTTCAAAAATTCCGAAACTTGCCTTCGACCACAAAAAAATATTAAAAATTGCTTTAAAAAATATTTAAAATATAAAAGCCGTGAATATACATAAAAAAGTGCTAAGTATGGAAGATAAACGTAAAATAGTTTTACAGGAATTTGATAATTTGATAAAATCAAGCAAGCGTTTACAGAAACCTAAATCTTTAGAAAAAGTAAAAAAAGCATTTCATTTTGCTGATAATGCGCATAAAGGACAATTTAGAAAGACTGGACAAAAAATGCCTTATATCATTCATCCTATTTCAGTTGCAAAAATTATTGCAACTGAAATGGGGTTTGGTTCAACAACTGTTGCGGCAGCACTTTTGCATGATGTCGCCGAAGACACTGACTATACAATAGAAAATATTCGTAAAGTCTTTGGCAACGATATTGCTTTTATAGTAAATGGATTAACTAAAATTACACACGTTTTTAATCCAAAACGTACTGAACAAGCAGAGACATTTATAAATCTTATCTTAAAAATGTCGAAAGATAAAAGAATTGCATTTATAAAAATTGCAGACCGACTCCACAACCTAAGAACGATGGACGGTATAAAAGAGAGCAGTCAAATGATTAAAACAGCTGAGTCTCTTGATGTTTATGCTCCGCTTGCTCATCAGCTTGGTTTGTTTGAAATAAAAAAAGAAATAGAAGATATTAGTTTCAGATTAAGAGAAAATGGAGCTTACCTGAGAATTAAAAAACTTGTAGAAGATAATAAAGAATCTCAAGAAAAAACGTTCCAGTTATTATCAAATCCTATCTCAAAAGAACTTAAAAAAAATAATTATGATTTTAAAATAGAACCAATTACAAAATCTCTTTATAGGACTTGGGAAATTATAAAACATAAAAAAATAGAACTTAATGAAATACATAATTTCCTGACAGTAAGAATTATTTTTAAGCCAGAAGGAGAGACATCAGAGAAACAGCAATGTTATGCTTTGTATGCTATATTGACCGATTTATTTGTGGTCGAGTCAAATAAATTAATTGATAAAATAACAACTCCTAAGAAGAACGGTTTCGAGGCACTAATAAGTAGTGTTATGCTTGGCGGCGAATGGGCTGAGGTGCAGATAATGACAGAGCGGATGAACGAAATAGCAAAAAGAGGATATGCTAAGAACCATGATAATAAACATCTTGAAAATATTGAAAAATGGGGACGTTCGTTAACAAAAATATTTGATAATAAGGAACTTACAAATCAAGAAATTATTGAAATAGTAAAACCTCAGGACAATGAGATTCATGTTTTTACACCAAAAGGAGACCTAATTACTTTACCAAAAGGAGCAACAGCACTTGATTTTGCATTTAGGATTCATACTTATTTGGGTCTTAAATTTGTAGCTGCACAGATAAACAAAAGAACAGTAGGTTATGACTTTAAACTAAGCAATGCAGAGCAAGTAAAAATTATATCTTCAAGTAGCATAAACCCACAAAAAGAATGGGAAAATGCACTTGTTTGTTCACGGAATAAAGCCGAACTAAAAAGATATTTTAGTAAAGAAAAGAAAAAAATAATCAAAGAAGGTAAAGTTATATTTAATTATATTATAGCAGAATTAGAAACAAAAAAAATAGAAATATCAAAATATATAAATCATTTCAATTGTAAAAATAAAGAAGACTTTTTTTATAGGATAGGAACAAAAACAATTATGAGCGCAAACATAAAACAAGCTCTTGTAAATAAACAAAATTCGATTGGAAAAATTTTTGAATATCTTTTTGTAAAGAAAGATATTCAAAATATTGAAACAAAAAAAACAGAAAAAAACAATATAATATTTGACCCTAAAAAGACTTTTCTTATCGATGATATTGATAAAATTTCATTATCTCAATGTTGTAGTCCTATTCCAGGTAACCCTTCAATAGTTCACCATACATCAGATTCTAAATTTATTATTCACAGAAGAAACTGCATACATGCAAGGGAGTTAAATTCTTCGGATAGGAAAAAAACAGCCGTAGTAAAATGGGGTACACTCGTTGAAAATGTATTCAAGATAAAAATTAAGTTCAGCGGAATTGATAAGAAAGGATTATTGATTGAAATTTTACAGATTATTTCAAAAGAAATGGATATAAATATGACAAAACTTTTTGCTAAGACAACAAAAAATATTTTTAAAGGGACAATAGAATTGGAAGTTAAAAATGCTGATAATTTGCAGAAAATAATTAATGAAATTAGAAAAATTAAAGAGATTATTAAAGTTCATAGATACCAAACAAATTTTAAACTTTAAGTCGCTCTTATAAATTAAATTAGCTTAGCTATAAAATCTATAATTAAATTTTATAAAGCTAAGCCAATTTCAATTTTATATAAAATATTTACAGTTAAACCCACTGCACACGATATTAAAAGCTGTGTATTTTAGGTTTATTATTTTAATTTTCTCAATAATATTTAAATATTTTGATGCTCTTATATTTATTGAGCTTTCCAAAATTAAGTAACTGTTTTTTAATTTATTATCTATTTTTAATCTTAATAATTTGTCCTATTTGCAAACGTTTTAGGTCGCGACTTGAGAATCCGTTAATTTTTTTAATATCATTTTCTGATACACCCGGATATTTTTTAGCTATTGCATTCAAATTATCTCCACTTTTTATTTTGTACCAAACAATCTTATTGCTTCTTGCTATTGATGCTTTCTTAGAATATCTTTTTTGTTTCTTTTTTGTTGTATTTTTATTCGATACCCAAATATCTAATTTCTGACCTATATCAAGTCTATTGCTTCTTTTACCATTCCAACGTTTCAATTTAGAGATTTTTACATTGTATTTGCTTGCAATTGAACCGTAACAATCACCAGATTTTACAGTATAAACAATTTTTGTTTTACCTTTTGTAGAGCTTGGTGTATTTTTACTTGCTGTTTCTGATTTCTTCGAAGATGATTTATTTTTCTTTATCTTCTTCGAGGATGATTTTTTCTTAGACCCTTTCATTTTTGGAGATTTTACAACAACTTGTTTTCCCAAAACAAATTTATCATCACTGTAGTTGAATATTGTTTCGGAAAGCGTTATAAAATTACTTGTTTCTTTAACTGGCAATCGCAAAGGATAAGCTTTAGAATTACCGGGAATTATTTTTTTTCTGTATTGAGGATTTATCTCAACAAGCTCGTCATAAGGCAGATTAAGAACTTCAGCAACTTGTCTTAAATGAACTCTTTCTGTTATCATAACAGTATCCGTAAAAAGGTTCATATCCACTTTTATTGGTCTTATGTTATGCTCGTTATAGTAAGTCATTGTATATAAAGCAGCCGTAAAAGCTGGAACATAGCCTCTTGTTTCACGAGGCAGGAACGGATATATATCCCAATAATCTTTCGAGCCTCCAGACCTTCTTATTGCTTTATTAACGTTACCTGGGCCACAGTTGTATGCAGCCATTACCAATTCCCAATTTCCATAAACTTCGTACATATCTTTTAAGTAAGATGCCGCTGCGTGTGTTGATTTCAATGGGTCGCATCTTTCATCGACGTAAGAGTTTATTTCTAATCCGTACATTTTTCCTGTTGAATATATAAACTGCCATAGTCCAACTGCTCCAGCTCGTGATTTAGCTCTTGGGTTTAGTGCTGATTCAATTATAGCCAAGTATTTTAGTTCAATTGGTAGTTCGTAGGAGTCAAGTATTTCTTCGAATATTGGAAAATAATAATCACTTAGTCCAATAAGATAAGGCGTTCTTTTGTGTTTCCTGATATACAATTCAATCCATTTTTTAACTTTGTCATTATAGGTCAAAGGCATTATTGAAGGTATCCTTTCCAAACGACTTATGTAAACAGAATCAGTTACTTCTTTCATTAAAAAATCTGGTACAGAACTTACTTTTAGTGTTTCTTTGTTATTTATACTTCTTTTTATGTGCCAGATGTGTACTAAGCTGTCCAAATTATCACTTTGTTGCTGTAATGCAGTGAATTCAGATTTATGTCTCATCTGAGCAAATCCAATTTGAGATAAAAACAATACTGTCAATGTGAATAAAAATGTGTTTCTCATACTTTTAATTTTTAGTTATTAAAATTTTATAATTAATGTGAGACCTATTGTACTTCTGTAAGTATAAACTGGAACAATATCCGGAAATACTTTAAAAGATAAATCATCGCCTACATCGAAATCGTATAAATGAGCATCAGTAGTTGCATCGACAATATTTAAAAAATATATTGCTAACAACGATAAATACGAAATATCTCTGTTTCTTCTGAATTTATTTTTCATATACAATAAATCCTCTTCAGTTCTTTTTCCTTCAAATTCGCTTACTGTTTCAATTAAGTCATCTGTTTCGGCTACGTATGCTGTCAAATATCTGTTATATTGTTTGTTATTGTAATCACTAAAAAACAATGCACCTCCAATTAAACTATAAAGAAGTGGAACTTTCCAATATTTTTCGTTATAAGCTTGTCCCCAACCGGGAATTATTGCCGAATATAAAGCTGCCTTTGAAGCATTTTTAGTTTTTAATTTTATTGTAACTGTATCAATATTCCCGTGATTTAATTTTACATTAAGATCATTTGTTATTGTATCAATTTGTGCGGGCAAATTTAGAAAAATTATACTTATTAAAACAGTTAAAAATATTAATTTTTTTTTCATTACAATTTTTTTATCAATTTGTTTGTTTTTATTTGCAAATCTGCGGTTAAATTTCTCCTGAATTTCTTTTTCAAATTATTAAATCGTTGATTTGAATTTGATGGAACACGACTTGAAACAACATAAGCAAAGATTTGATTTTTTGGCTTAATGTGACTTGATTGCTTCACTCACGCTCTACAATTAAGCCAAAAAATAAAATGACATCAAACACAATGTTAGCGTTTTTATCTTGCTGTTTATCAGGTTAATAAATATTTTGTTTGTATTCATATTTATATTATAAATAATTTTTATGTCTTAATTATGGCGTTATTGTGGCGTTATTGTCGTTATTAATTCATAAAATGCTCCGACACCTTTGAGTTTTGAACTTTTTAATATTTTCTTATCAATCATATCTCGTAAATCTCTGGTTGCTGTTCTACTTGAACAGTCTGAGATTTGTTGGTAATTTTTATTTGTTACACTAATTCCGCCAGTCAATGGTTCAATATCTGGTTCTGGCAAACCAAATTTTTAAAATTATTTTTACAAAAATACAAAAATATCCTAATTTTGCATATATCAATTGGATTATTTACAGACAGAATCTTTTTACATTTTCATTTGCTGTATAAACAATCGTAATTAGCCTTATTTTTTTAGTCTAACTATTTCTGCTCCTTTAAAATAATGAAGTAATATTTGTTTGTAGTTGTATGATTTGTTTGCCATAACGGCTGCACCTATTTGGCATAAACCAACTCCGTGTCCCCAGCCTGCACCTTTGAGTACAAATTTTTGTGGTACATTTTTTATTTTATTATAAGTTTCAACAACAAAAGCCGAGCTGTTTAAATGACTTTCAGATAGTATTCTTCTAATTTCGAGTTCTTTACCAATAATTTTTTTTTCTTTTTTACCTATTATTTCTAATCTAACAATTCTTGCTGACTCACCTCTTTCAATTGGTTTCATCGAAATTATTTCACCAAAATCGATACCAGATTTATTTTTTATAAGTTTTGAAAGTTCTGATTGTGAGTATTCTACACGCCAGCGGAAAAAATTCGTACCAATATCATATTCATTCAAAATTTGATTTAATACGTTTTTTTTGTTTGTATTACAAAATGCTGTTGGAGAACTTAATATATGATTTTTTGCGTTCTTTTCATTTCTCAAATCAACAATATTTTTTGGAATTATATCACTGTCGATTATTTTAGATAAATATGGTATTTTAGTGTTTTCCCATACGTTTTCAAAACTTTCGCTTACTCCTCCACAAGATTTTGAAAAACGAGCATCACAAATTTTATTATCATACATAATCAACTCTCCTTCTGTTTCATTTACAGCTTCGACTACGACATTTTCTATTCGTGAAACACCCTGATAACGTTGGCAATGGTCATCTGCACAGACATCAAAATTTTTGTGGTCGTTGCTGTCGTACCATTTAATTATTTCGTTTTTGTTATCCAAATATGTCGAACTATTTTGTTGTTTTTGTGTTCCACTTTTTCGTCTTTCCATTTGTGCCATGAGCCATGAGCGTGATATTACTGCGTGAGCTTTAAGTAATTCCTTGTGCGATGTAGCTTTCATTTCAGAAGATATTACACTTTTTAAATAATCCTCAACGTATAAACGATTTATTACAATAATACCATCGCTACATGATTTTAATATTAAAGTTCCTTGAAATATTTGGCTCTCACTTCGCTGCCAATGAAAATTAATACCAATAATAACATTACTTATTTGTATTAATGAGGTATTATATTTTCGTGGAACAAATGTAAGTTTTTTGAAAAGTTTTTTATTATTTTTCAATTTTATTGCTCCTTTCTGAAATACTGCAAATTGTTTTTCATGAATTTTTGTATTTATTTCTTCTATAAAATACTCTCCGTTTACACTTAATTCAATACGTTCAGATTTTAGAATACCTATTTCTACCATTTATTAGTGGTTAGTGGTTAGTTGTTAGTTTTTAGTTTTTAATTGTTTTACAACAATTTTTAGTCTTTGAAACGCTTATTATAAGTCGAGAGTCTTCCATATCTGGAATAAAATATTATATTTAATTTATCAATAAAATTTAAAATCTCTGGTTTCCCTTTTCTTGTTATTGCCGAGCTTATAAAAGAATCTGGTAAAAATTCGTAAAGATCGAACAATTTTAGTTTATAATTAAAAATATTACGTTCAAGCTTTAATTTTGAAAGTTTATCTGTTTTCGTAAAAATAATAGATATAGGTATTAGATTTTCGCTTAATTTTTTCAAAAAATCTATATCAATTTTTTGTGCTTCAATTCTTGAATCAATAAGAACAAATAAACACATTAAATTTTCTCTTTTTATCAGATATTTTTCTGTAAATTTGCTCCACTTTTTTCTTTGTTCTTTTGAAACTTTTGCATATCCGTATCCAGGCAAATCCACAATATACCATTTTTCATTTATCAAAAAATGATTTATTAGTTGTGTTTTTCCCGGTTTCGTAGATATCTTAGCAAGTTTTGAATTATTTGTAAGCATATTTATAAGAGACGATTTACCAACATTAGAACGACCTATAAATGCGTATTCAGGCATTATTGGCACAGGACATTTGTTAATATTTGTATTGCTTATTACGAACTTAGCTGTATTAATTTTCATTTTTTTGTAGATTTATAAATTATTAAATTTTAATTGTTATAAGTTAGTAATGTTTAAAAAATAACTTACAATTCTTAGTTTTTATACATTAGATAATTCCATTTTGGAATTTTGTCATCAAATAGAATATATTTAAATGTCTGTGTTTATTTATTACACAAACATTCTATTTTATGTTTTTGTAACACACATCTATTTATCAAAAATCTTTTTGCAATATTATATATTTTTTTTATATAAAAAAAAAGAAATATGATTTTAAAAACATAACATATTGATAATCAAGTATGATTTATTTTTGATGCGTTTGCTCTAGTTTTTTTCATTTTCAACAATTTTTATTTCTTTTTTTGTAAGACCGTATAATTTATAGACCAACAGGTCTATTTCATTTTCTAATTTTGTTGTATCTTTGTTAATATTTTTTTGTTTAATTTTAAGTATCTTATCAACTTTCTCTACAAATATTTTTTGTTCTGATTTTGATATTATTTTTATTGGTAATGTTTTTAATATTATTATTTTTACTTGAGCAAAAACTCTATTGTTTTCATTTACAAGTGTTCTATAGTAATAATTTAGAAGTTTTGAATTAAATAAAGATAGAATATATTTTATTTCGAAATTGTTATCTTTCAAGAAATGGATATGTGTACTGTCCAAACTTAACATTTTATTATTATCGTATGCGGCAATTAATTTATCTGATGTTTGGCGACTAATTAACTTCTCTGTTTTATAAAAATAATCTGTATTTGTATTACTCCACAATTCTTTTGGTTTGAATAAAACATAATTTCCAGCAAATTCGTATTTAAATTTATGAATATTTTTTCCTTTTAATATTTTTTTATACCTATAATTTTTTCTTTTATTTGAAATAAATTTTGTATTGTTTCCTGTAATTATGCCTTGATATGATTTTAAAATATTTTCAAATCTTGTTGTTTTGTCAATGAATAATTTATTTATAAGATTAAAAATTTCAGGATTGGAATAAAATTTATTCAAATAAGAAGATAGAATATCTTTTTTATGAATTATTTTTGTTTCATGGTTATTTGTTTGAATTTTTGTAATATCATTTATTTCTAAATATTTTATTTTATTTTCAATTTTTGATTTTTGATTTCTGAAAATAACAACACCGCCAATATTTGCATTATCAAATATTTCTTCGTTAATATTTGTAAGTGCTTGCAAATTATTATCTAATAAAAACTTCCTTGTTTTGCTGTATGTATTGCCAAGCAAAAGTGTATTTGGAACAATAAACGATAATATTCCTGATTTTGAGCTTATATTTTTACTGAGTTCTATAAATAATGTATAAGTATTACCTTTATATTCAAAAAGTCTATAACTATTTTTATAGAAATTTATAATATTTTGATTTTTATGTTTTTGATTTTTTCCCAATAATAATGTTATATATGGTGGGTTTCCGATTACTACATCAAATCCTATAAAGTTTCCGTTTTCGTCCAACA
>JAOZMB010000102.1 GCA_029934515.1 Bacteroidales bacterium | reverse complement strand
AATTACGAATTACGAATTACGAATTACGAATTACGAATTACGAATTGGTTTACACATAGCTATTTTACAAAAAACAAATCAGGAAGTTATTTTTTAACGATTTCTGAAATAAAAAATTATTTGTACTGCTCCGTATTTTGTGAAAATACGGAGCAACTTTTGTTATTTATATAAACCAAAATAACAATATAATTTTCACTTCTCTCTTACATTTTCAATACCTTTAATTTTTTTTAATCGGTCTATAAGTTTTATCAATTGTTTCCTATTTTTTACCACAACAACTACCGTACCGTCAAATTTATCTTTTTTTCGTGTATTCAAATTAATAGCTTTGATTTTCAGTTTAAATTCATTGTTTATTACGTTTGATATACTAGCGGTTATTCCTATTTTATCACTTCCTGCAACTATTATATTACAAATAAAATTTGTATTCTTCGATTCGGAGTTCCACATAACTTTAAGCACTCTATACGGGTATCGTCTCATCATATCCGAAGCATTGGGGCAAGAACGCCTATGTATTTTTGTTCCTTTCGATACTGTTACAAAGCCAAAAATATAATCGCCTGGAATAGGATTACAGCATTTTGCAAATTCGTAATTTATTGATGACAAATTGTTATCTATAATTAAAACATCATTTGCTGTCGTTATTTTTTGTTCTGTAAAAAATTCTTTTATTTCTTTTAGTTCATGCTCCTGTTTCTCTGTTTCATCAACGAATGCTTTACTTATTTTAAGGCTGTCTATTTTATTTTCTCCAAACTGTTGATAAAGTTCAAGAGCCGTCTTAGTATTGAAATATTTAACAAGTTTTCGTATATTGTCTTCTGTAAATTCTTTTCTTAGTTGCGCAAGTTTCTGTTTTATTATTTCTTTTCCGTTCTTTGAATATCTGAACACTTTTTCTTTTAATGCACGTTTTATTTTACTTCTTGCTCTTTTGCTTTTTACGATTTTTAACCAACTGTCATTTGGCTGTTTATTTTTAGATGTTAATATTTTTACGAGGTCTCCGTTTTTAGGTTCGTATGTAAGCGGTTTTATACTTCCGTTTATAACAGCACCAGAACATGTGTTACCTATTTTTGTATGTATAGAAAAAGCAAAATCAAGGACTGTATATCCATCTTTTAATCCTTTTAAATCTCCTTTTGGTGTAAACACAAATATTTCATTTGAATACATAGCCGATTTTGTTTCATCGTCATTATTTTGATTTACAAATATCGGGTTCTCGATGGCTTCTCTTATTTTTAACAACCATTCAGAATTGTCTGTTTTTTTGGTATTTTTATATTTCCAGTGTGCGGCTGGTCCTTTTTCCGCTATTTCGTCCATTCTTTTTGTTCTTATTTGTATCTCAACCCATTTGTTATTGATACCCATAACGGTTGTATGTAACGATTCGTATGCGCTTTGTTTTGGAAACGAGATCCAGTCTCTCAATCTTTTTGTGTTTGGTCTATATGAATTTGTTACTATTGAATATACTTGCCAGCAGAGTTCTTTTTCTTTTTCCTTGATTTTTTTATTTCGTTTTTTTTCGGAATTGTCTTCTTTATCGAAATTAACTTTTATTGATTTTATTATTATTCTTATAGCAAATAAATCGTAAACTTCTTCGAATTTTACTTTTTGTTTTTGCATTTTTTTCCAAATAGAAAAAATTGATTTAGGACGACCTTTTATATCTATATCAAAACCAGCTTTTTCTAAATCTTTTTTTATAGGTTCGATAAAATTTACAATATAATCATCTCGCTCTGCTTTGGTTTCTATTAATTTATTTGCAATAAAATGATACATTTTTCTATGTTCGTATTTCATTGCAGTCTCTTCAAGTTCTGTTTTAATTTTATACAAACCTATACGATGTGCAAGTGGTGCAAATAGTTGGGTGGTTTGCAAAACTATTTTTTTTTGCTCATCGTCAGGCAATTTTGAAATCTCTCTCATCTTATATATCTGAACGGCAAGCATTATCAAAACAGCCCTAACATCTCCTGTAACAGTAAGCAAAAAATTAATCAGATTATTAGATTGTTTTTTTATTTTTTCAAAATTCAAACAAGGTATTTTCAGTAAACCATCTATTATATTATTTACAGCATCTGATTTTAAACCTATCAATGTATCTTTTTCTATCATTTCATTTTTCAGCGACCCATATATTAATGCAGATATATAAGTATTTATTCCGCCTCCTGCTTCGCTAACAACTATTTCTGCAATATCGGCTCCTCGTTTAATTTTATCTAAAATGTCTGTTCCTTTATATGTTTTTTTTATATAGCTTACTGTCTGCTGTATGCGTTTTTTTTCAATATCATTTGTTAAATTTTCTATATATAAATTTATTTTTTCTGTCATTATTATATTTTATTTTTGTTGTTTTCTTTGTTAATAGTGATAATAGTTCGTGCAATTTTTTAGTATTTTTTTTAATAATTTATATATAATAAATCGTGGTACAGGTTTATGAAAAAAACAAAGTTATCAAAAATGGTTATCAAACAACTTTATTTTAGTAATTTACCAAATTTCTGACATGTGTAATATGACAGATGCATCAAAATATTTAAGTGCTGAAAATCAAGGAATTACTATTTTCAAAATAGTGGCTCTAAAAACATAATATACTGTGGATAACCAAGTATAATTTATTTTTGGTGTATTTGCCCTATATTTTTAAGAATAAATAGTATAGTTTTGTGTAGTTACAATAAATTATCAATTGTAAATTATTTAAGCTTTACTCCAACGATAAGTACATCATCAATTTGTTCGTTTGCGCCTTTCCAATTACTAAAAGTTTGTTTTATTTCTCTTTTTTGTTCGAGCATGCTGAGGTCTCTATTTTTTAGTAATAATTTTTTTAATCTTCTTGAATTAAATTTTTTATCATTTTCTCCTCCGAACTGGTCCATATAGCCGTCGGACATCATATAAATAATTGTATTTGCATCGTACATAAAATCGTAAGACGTAAAATTTACAACTGTATCTTCTCTTATTGGTCGACCACCGATGGAATGAAAATTTGCTCTTAACACTTTTAATTTATCGTCCTGAATTACATAAAGATGATTTTTTGCTCCAGCATATTGGAAGCGTTTAAGATGAGGGTTTATTGTGCATAATGACATGTCCATTCCATCGTCGGCAGAATCATCTGAACCTGTTTGCTGTAAAGCCGCCATAACTCCGATATGTAAAAGTTTAAGTATTCTATCTGGTTTTGTAATTGATTTTTCGTTTACTATTTCGTTAAGCAAAGTATTACCTATCATAGACATAAAAGCTCCTGGAACACCATGTCCAGTACAATCAATTGCAGCCAATATAATATTATCTTTTATTTTTGAGAACCAATAAAAATCGCCACTAACAATATCTTTTGGCTGATAATAAATAAAAGACTCTGGCAAATGCTTTCTTATCTCCTTCTCTGGAATAAGTATTGAATCCTGAATCCTTTTGGCATAATTTATACTGTCAATAATTTCGGTATTCTTTTCTTTAAGTTCTATTGTTTTGTGTTTTATTTCTTCTGTCTGCTCGTACAACAATTTATTGGCTTTCCTTTTTTGACGATAAAGTAACAAAAGCCAAACTGCTCCGATTAAAATTAATAATGTAATAAATGAAAATAAAAGAATCTGTAATTTTCGTCTTTCTATTTCTGCATTTTTTAGTTCAATATTTGCCAAATTAATTTTCCTTTCTTGTTCGTTTGCCATTTTGGTAAAACGTTTTTCAAGTTGCAAAAATTCAATAGTTTCAGCTTTTTTTGTTGTATCAATAATTAATGTTTCAGTTAGTTCTTCTGATTCGTCAAGAGCTTTTTCGGTTTTTTTTCTTATTTTTTTTTCTTTTTTGTATCTTTTTCGTAAAATAGTTACTTTTTTACTTGTTACTTCAAATTCCTCAATTTTTGTAGATACATAAGCTTGAAGATATTTTAGTGCTTTTGCTTTGTCTCGTTTTTCGTGGAGTTTATACAAAGCAATATAATTATGAAGTATTAGGTCGTGTGATTTTTCTGATTTTGCAAGGCTCAAACTATTTTCAAATTTTTCGCTTGCCTTAGCGCGTTTACCAGACTTCTGATACAACAGAGCAATATTGTAGAGAGCTTTTATTATTTCTTTTTTATTAGAGGCGGTTTGTTTGATTATTTCCAATTCTTTTTCGTAATATTTTAAAGATTTTCTGTATCGTTTTTTGTAAAAATATGCCGCACCGAGCGTATTGTATAAATTACCTTTTAAATTTTTGTCAATATTTAAATTTTTATTTTTTTCCAAAGCATTTTTTGCCAATTCTATTGACTTCTCAACATCATGATTTAAATAAGCCTCTGATAAATCGTTCAATATATTAATCTTTTTTATACCATTGGCTTTTTTCAGGTTTGTTTCTAATTTACTAATCCTGTCAGATTGTGAGAATAATCCAAAAGACAAAAGAAACAAAATTGTAAAAGAAAATATTATAGTTCTCATTGTAAATTTATTTTTAACAAAAGTAAAAACAAATTTTTATAAATAAACTTATTTTTACTTTTTTTTATAAATTATTTATTTTGCTGATTTTCATAAGCTAAAATATTTACGAATACGGACAATAAATTACTGTCATTGTGGCTTGAAACCACGCCGACAGTTTTATATACTATTTTTTTTGTAAAAATTTATCTACAAGTGCTGTTATTACTTCTTCGTTTAATTTTTTTGTATTAAGAACAAGTTCATCACCATATTCATTTTTAAGAATAATCTCTGTCTTGAAACTCGATGAGTAACCTGTAAATGCCTGAACAAGCTGACTAACAGGGCGTGCCACACCAGAGAGTATTGCTGTTAAAGTTCCTATTGCTCCTCCCATATCGCCTTGTTTAATTTCTTCGCGTTCGAAATCAACACTATCAAGTCCTTCAATCCTTGACCTTTCAAGATATCTTTTCAAATGTAATGTCTTCTTCTTATTAGTATCGTTTGGTATTTCTATGAAAAATTTCATATAATATTATATTTTATTAAAAAATTAAAAATTATCAATTGTATATTATTTCATCGCTATTGTTTCTATTTCAATAAGAACATTTAACGGCAATTCTTTAACAGCAAAAGCAACACGAGCTGGAAACTCTTTTTTGTAATATTTAGAATAAACCTCGTTCATCCCAGCATAATCAGACATATCACTAAGCAAACATGTAGATTTAACAACATCTAAATAATTGTATCCAGCTTCATGCAAAATAGCACCAATATTTTCCATAACACGCTCAGTTTGTTCTCTTATTCCTCCGTTTACAATATTTCCCGTTTCAGGGTCAATAGCAATCTGTCCAGAGATATAAAGTGTATTCCTGCATTCAACAGCTTGACTGTAAGAAGCTATCGCTTTTGGAGCTTTATTAGTAATAATAATTCTTTTCATAATATTATTTTTTAGTGTTAATACTCTTAAAATCAATAATTAATGATAAATTTATATATAAAAATCGAAGCAAATTTAATACTTTTTGAATATAATACAAAATTTAATGTATAGTTTACAAAATGTTTAGTAATTTTGGCATTTTATTATTGCTAACAATAATTACCATAAAATATAAATTCAATGAAAAGTAGATATACTGGAATAAAATCCTATACAGAAAACGAAAGCGACATTTTTTTTGGTCGTAAAAAAGAAATTAATGATTTGTTTAAAACAATTGTTTTTGAAAAAATATCAATCTTACATTCACAGCCAAATGCAGGGAAAACTTCTGTCCTTCGAGCTGGATTAATTTCTTATTTGGAAAAATTAAATCAATTTGATATTTTTTATATAAATATTCCAATGTATAAAAAATCAAATATAGAACTATCAAAAATCATTGAAAAAAGTTTTGGTATTAATCCTAATTCATTAAGTTTTCTTGATAAATTAGTTACTATACATGATTATTTTTGGTATTATCTGAAAAAAATACAAACTCTAAGAACAGATAACAAAATAACAATTTTGATTTTTGACGGTTTTGAAAATTTATTAACATATCCAAAAACAATTGTCGAAAAATTCAATATAGACCTGTCATCAACACTATACGATGCCGTTCCCAAAAATATAAAAACAGAAATAAAAGAAAAAATATTGAAAAATCCAGAACTGCTTACAGAAGAAGGTTCTGAATTGTTATACAATCCGCTAAAAATAAGAGTACTCTTTTCTATGCGGACAAAAAATATAAAAAATATAAAAAAATTTGCTGGTTTTTATCCAGACCTTGAAAAAAATAAAATAAAATTAAACCTATTAAACAAACAACAAGCTCGTGAAATAATTGAAAATTCTTCTGGATTTGTTTCAAAAAATATTGATGATAATAATTTTATAACAAAACCTTATAAATTTGAAAGTCAATTAGTTGATAATATTATAGATTTTTTGTCATTAGACGATAAAATAAAACCAAACGAGTTACAAATAGTTCTTAAATACTCTGAAAATCTTGTCGCTGAGAAAAATATTTCAACTATTTATAATAAAGATTTCTCTGATTTTAATCAGATATTTGGAAATTATTATAGTAAATGTATTTATGATATTAAAGAAAAAAATATAAGAAATAATCTTGCTGGTTTTGTTGAGAATGAGCTTATTTTGGAAAGCGAAAATCGTTTGCTCTCTGTGTATAATGGTATTATAAAGGAGAGATATGATTTGAATAATAATATTTTTGATAAAACAAAAGGTTTGATAATCAGTGAAATAAATGAAAATAATGAAATATATCGAAAATTAAGCAGTAATAAATTTGCCAATGCAATAATAAATTTTAAAAATGAACGTAAACAAAATAATGAACGTATAATTGAAGAGCGGAAGGAGGCTAAAAAGTTACAAAAAGAAGCAGAGATTCAATTAAAAAAAACAAAAAAAACAAAAATTATATCATTTGTAAGTATAGTTGCTTTTATTATATCAATAGCAGTTATTTTTGTTGTAAACAAGGCTCGCAATGAAGCGTTAAGTAATGAATTGTTTGCTAATTCTGCACTTCTTACAGCTTACTCTTTTCAGGAAATAGATAAAGACCCAACAAAAGCATTTAGATATGCCGAAGCAGCATACCTTTTTGACAAAAATAATCCAACCGCATACAGCGCTTTAATAAATTCTTACTACGCAACAGAAGCATTTTATTCAATTGTTAAAACAATAGATAATAATACTCTTTCGGCGAGACTGTCCTCAGATGGAAAATTACTTTTGACTGTTATTAGAAATAAAAAAGATAAGAAATTTATAATTAAATTAGAAGAGGTTTACGGTAAAGAATTGTTTAGAATTACACACGATAAAATAATTTCAAGTATTGGATTTATGAGCGATTCACGTAAAATTGAATTTAGTGATGTCGGCGGGAATATTTTCTTATACAATATAAAAGGCAAAAAATTAAAAGAATTTAAGGCACATGATTTTATGGTCTGGCGCGCAGTATTTTCTAACGATATGAAAAGAGTTCTTACATCTGGTGCCGACCGTAAAGTAGTGTTGTGGACTTCCGATGGAGTTAAAATATCTGAATTACCCAAACATGATTTTGATGTTTATGCAATTGATTTTTCGCCAGATGGGAAATATATTGCAACAGCTACGGATAGTACGATTCATATATGCGATTCTGTTGGCGGTTTGATAAAATCAATACAATTGCCAGTACGTAATTCATATTATTTTCCTCTTATTCAGGAAGTTAGGTTTTCATCTGATTCAAAAAAATTACTTATTGCTGTTAATGATATGGCAAAAAAGAACCATGTAGTTAGGATTATTGATATTCAGGGAAATGATATTATGCTTTTTAGAGGACACACAGATTGGATTAATACAGCTCGTTTTTCTAATGATAATTCAAAAATAATTACATCAAGTATTGATAATACAGTTAGGGTTTGGAAAATTGATGGAGAATTAATTGGAGTTCTAAAAGGACATAAATCGAAAGTAATTGATGCCCAGATTATTGATAATAATAAAAGAATAGTTAGTGTGAGTGATGATAAAACTGTCAGGGTTTGGAATTTTGGAAGGTTATTAAATCCTTTGAAGGATATTGAAAATATTGAATCTGCAATTTTTTCACCTGATGGCTTCAATATATTAACAGCACAAGACAGCGTTGTTAAATATTTGGATTTGACTGGCGATGTTGAGCATATTTATAGCGGTAATAAAAAAAATATAAACTCTATTGATATTTCAGATGACGGAAAACTAATTGTTACAGCAGGTAAAGATAAAACAGTAAGAGTTTGGAACATAACAGGTGAACCTATTGCTGTTTTTATGGAACACACAAAGAAAGTAAAAACAGCTGTTTTTATGCCAGATAGTAATCTGATTATATCTGCTTCTTCTGATAGTTGTATTATTCTTTGGGATCCTTACAAGGAAAAATTATTAAAGAAATTTAAAATTAAATCAAAGGCAAATTTTGCAGAATTTTCACCAGACGGCTTGACATTTATTACTGCTGAAAAATCTGGCGATATTCTTTTGCTTGATATGAAAGGACAAATAATCAAGCGTTTCTCTGGACATACAAATACTGTACTTTCTGCAAAATTTTCGCCAGATGGAAAATATATAATAAGTACAAGTAAAGACCGTACCGTAAATTTATGGCAAATTTCTGGACAACTCGTTCATACATTTAGTGCTTATAATAATAAAGTAAATACCGCTGAGTTCTCTTCCGATGGTAAATATATTGTAACGGCAAGCAACGATAACAAAGTAAAATTATATAATCTTACAGGCAAAGAAGTCGCGAGTTTTAATCATGAAGGGAAAGTATTAAGTGCTGTTTTTTCACAGGACGGGAAGTATATTTTATCAGTAATTTCTATGAAAAATAAAAATACTGCAAAGTTACAAGTTATAAAGCCAGATAAAATTTTGGAACTAACAAATGAAGTAAAAATATTTGGAGATTTTTATAAAGAAGACTTTTCGAATATTATAAATAGATAATGAAATTACGAATTACGAATTGGTTTACACCTGATAATAAATATTTTACAAAAAACAAATCATAAGTTATTTTTTAACGATTACTTAGCAGTTTATATAATATTAAAGTTCCGAAAATTTTTGAATTTTCGGAACTTTAACTAACAGAGACCTTTTCAATTTTATGTTTTTATCTCAGTTTTTAATAAATTTTTCATTGCTCCCTTATTTTAGTTTTGAAAATTCAAAAATTTTGTCAAGAACTTTTTTTCGTGGCGACACTTTACAGTCATCAAGTGCTTTAAAAATATCTTTATGCTCATCTGAATCTTCAAAATTGTCTCTTAAATCAATAATATTTTCTTTAATAATATCAAAATCATTAAGATAATAGTAAAAGGTATATATTTTTTTCATAGATATAATAATTAAATTGATAGTTTCATTTGTTATATAAACGCTAAAATTTTTTGTTTATTATTTAAATTGTCAAGTGTTTAACAAATTTTAACAAAAACTTCTACATAAATCTATTTCCGCATAATATAAATAAGCTTTAACTTTACTATTATAAATTTCTTCGAGTAATTTTTTATATTCAAGTATCTGATTTTTATGTTCTTGGTATTCTTTTCCGAATTTAAAATCTATTACAATAATATTATTTTTGTTAATCAAAACTCTATCTGGGATTCTCAACTCGCCACTACCTGATATGATAGCACTTTCTGTTATTACATCAAAATCATCTGTAAACCATCGTGAAACGTTCTTTCTTGAAATGATTTCTCTAATTTTTACACTTAATTCTTTTTTTTCTTTCTCGCTTATATATCCAGAGAAGAACATTTCGCGTAAAGCATTATCAATATCTTTCTCTGTTCTTATTTTAGCAAAAACACGGTGCATTAATTTACCGTAATTCAATTTATCATCAACATATTCAATACTTTCAATAAAAAAATCATCAGAGTGATAATTGATTCTTAATTTATCAGACCAATCATTATTCGGATATCCAGATATTGAAAACTCATTATCTATATTTTTGTCTTTGTTTTTGTCATTATCTTTATTTTTATAATTGTCTCTATTTTCAAAAATATTATTTTCAATATTATAAAAACTTCTCAAATCTTTATATTTTTTGTTTCCTGTATTAATTCTTTCTCTTCCTGCTGTTATAGATAAATATAATAAATCGCTGATTTTTTGTATCTTATTTATTTTTTCTTTAATTGGTGCAAACACAATAAGCTCTTCTACGGGACGTGTAAATGCTACGTACATAAGATTAATTGCGTCCATGTAAGTATAAAGTTTTTCATCAAAATAATCTTTTCTAAAAACTGTTTTAGCAAGTTCTTTTTTATATTTAATCGGCAAAAATTCAAATAAATTAAAAGGTTTTTCATTTGAATTAGCCCAAACCAAAGGCGCATTAAAGGAATTGTGGTCTATATTCCAATCAGCAAAAGGAACAAATACAACCCCAAAAGCCAAACCTTTTGACTTATGAATTGTCATAACTTTAACTGCATTTTGTTTGTCTGATAGTTTAATTGATTTTTTTACACCTGCATCGTCCCACCAGCTCAAAAAAGCAGATAAATCAGCACTTTCTTTTCGTGTAAAATCCGAAATAACATCCTGAAATGCTAGCAAATACGGATATGTTCCAACATGTTGGGCAAGCCCAAATATAGAAATCAACCTTTCGCTTAATTCATATAACGATTTTTTTCGTAACAATGCCGCATCACGTAAAAACTCTTCTGGTAGAATATATTCTTTTATATCTGTATGTTTTTCATTTTCGTTGTTCTCCGATTCATTATTTATTGTTTTATATGCCGTAAAAATTTCATGTTTTTTATTTAAATTTTTATTATTAATTTTACTATATTCATAAATTAGTTTTGTCAGCTCTATTTGATTTCTGTCATCGTAAAGATATTTCAAAGCACTAACAAGTATTTTAACGCCAGCAGAATTTATAATAAACAACGAATCGGCAGAGATTATATCATAAGTCAAAGCTTTGGCTGTATCTTCCTGATAGGAAAGCAACATATCAACAATTTCTTTACCCTGCGTATTTGTTCTTACAAGCACAGCAATATCTCTTGCTTCATAATTTTTGTTTATCAATAAATTTTCAATAGCCTTAGGCAAAAGTTCGGCAACATTTTCTTTAAAATATGAGTTTCCTGTTCCTGTGGTTTTTATAAAATTAACCAAAACTCTACCTCCTATTTTTTCTTTTGTATTTGGTAAAAATTGATAACAATCAGCATAAGCATTGTTCAAGATTGAATAATAATTTTCTGTTTTCATTTCTTGCAACACATTATTATCACCAATTTCTTCAAGTTCTTTATTATATTGATTTTGAATTATATTTGGAGCCGTAAGAAATAAAGAATTATTAAAATCGACAATATTTTCTTTACTTCTCCAATTTGTATCAAGAGTTTTTTCCAAAACTTGCGCCTCGCCAATAGATTCTTTTACTTCACTAAGGAGTAGTTTCCAGTCACCCCCTCTCCATCGATAAATTGATTGTTTAACATCTCCCACTATCATATTAAATAGCGCTTCACCCAAAGAGTTTTTTATTAAAGGTCTGAAATTAATCCATTGAAAACCCGATGTATCCTGAAATTCGTCTATTAGAATATGTTTAAATTTATTTCCAATTTTTTCATAAATAAAAGGAGCATCATTGTTTCCGATTATTTCTTTTAACAAAAGAGTTGTATCACTTATCAACAGAAGATTATTTTCGTGTCTATATTCTGGCAACAAACTTGCAATATCGTTCAGAATTCCAAATGAATGTATATTTAAAATTGTATTTTTAGCAGAGAGATATAAACAATGATTTTTTTCGTATTCGTTTATAGCATTTTCAATCAATTCGTATAGTTCTTTGTAAACAGAAGAAATTATTGCAATAATTTCTTTTTTTGCTTTTTTTGCGTGCCATTTATGTAATCCGTCGAGAGCATTGTACACAGTTGGTGCGGGGTCATATTTTCGTTCTCTGATTTTATTGCACAAAAAATTTGTAATTGTTCCGAAATTTCTGCCAAGTTCTTTTGGATTATCAATTCCTGCATTTTTCAAAATAACATCTGACTTGTCGGCGATATAGTTCATTTTTTTTTCAAAATCGGTTTTTATTTTATAAATTTCATCGAGCAGGATATTAAGTTTTTCTTTGTTATCAACATTATTAATATTTTCTTCCGTATTATAAGAAAAAGAATATATACTTTGAAATTTTTCTTTAAAAATTTCGTAAGCCAGCACACCTATTTCTCTTCTAAAATCCCAACTTTTTCCTTCCTGCAACTTGAAATCTGCAAATTTAATAAGCCATTTTTGTAGTTCTTTATTGTCTGTAATTTCATTGTAAAGCAACTCTGTTAGTTCTTTAATTACTTTTTCTGTATCCAGTTCTAACGCATAGTTTGACGATACATTAATTTCGTAAGAAAAAGCTCTTACAACACTTTGAACAAAACTATCTATTGTGCTTACACTAAACATTGAATAATTGTGTAAAATATTGTCTCTTATTTCCTTAGCTCTATTAATTATCTCTAATTCTGTTTTGTTTTTGAGGTGTTCCTTTATACTGTCAAAATGTACTGATTTGTTTCCTTTGACAATAATATTATTTATTTCCTCGATAATTCGAGTTTTCATTTCCTCTGCCGCCTTGTTCGTAAAAGTAACTGCAAGTATTTTATTAAAATTATTTTTGTTTTTAAAAGCAAGTTTCAGGTAGTTTTGCGAAAGTAAATGAGTTTTTCCGGAGCCAGCTGAAGCCTTATATATATGTAAATTTTTCATTATATTACCATTTTGTTTCATCGTATTCTATCAAATAAGAAGTTATTTCAATATTATTTATATTTTCTGTTTGTTCTTTTACATTCTTAGGATATTTTATATTAGTTGGA
>JAOZMB010000101.1:8453-13056 GCA_029934515.1 Bacteroidales bacterium | reverse complement strand
TGTAAAAATGCCACATGTACTTGTCGCAGGAGCAACAGGACAAGGTAAATCTGTCGGACTAAATGTTATAATTGCATCAATTTTATACAAAAAACATCCATCACAGGTGAAATTTGTTCTCGTAGACCCAAAAAAAGTAGAACTAATATTATACGATAGAATTGAAAAACATTTCCTTGCTTGCCTACCTAAAGAAGAAGAAGCAATTGTTACTGATAATAAAAAAGTTATACGTACAGTAAATGCACTAAATGAAGAAATGGATAATAGATATAAATTATTGAAAAAAGCTAAAGCAAGAACTATTAAAGAATATAATGCTAAATTTCTAAAAAGACTGTTGAACCCTGAAAATGGACACAAATTTATACCTTATATAGTTCTTATTATTGATGAATTTGCAGACCTAATAATGACCGCTGGAAAAGAAATAGAAAAACCTATCGCAAGACTTGCACAGCTTGCCAGAGCAATCGGAATACATCTAATCGTGGCGACACAGCGTCCATCTACAAATATTATAACTGGAACAATAAAAGCTAATTTTCCAGCAAGAGTTGCATTTAGAGTGGCATCAATGATTGACTCAAGAACAATACTTGACAGCTCAGGAGCAAACCAACTAATAGGAAGAGGAGATATGCTCATGACAAGAGGAAACGAAATGATAAGACTACAATGCGCATTTATTGACACGCCAGAACTTGATAAAATTACACAATACATTGAAAAACAACAAAGTTATAATACTCCATTCTATCTGCCAGAACCAGAAGACGAAGATAATGATGAACCACAAAAAGTAGATTTATCAAAACGGGATGAAAAATTCGAAGAAGCAGCACGTATTGTTGTTACACATCAAAAAGGTTCAACATCACTAATACAAAGAAAACTATCATTGGGGTATAATCGTGCAGGAAGAATTATAGACCAACTCGAAGAAGCTGGAATCGTAGGACCACCAAAAGGAAGCAAAGCAAGAGATGTTTATTATGTTGATGAATATTCACTGGAACAATTAATAAACTCATTGCCTTAAAAGAATGATAAAATTAATTAATTAATAATTACATATTAATGCCTAAACAACTTAAAAATATATATGTAGCATCAATAATTTTTATTATACTATTTATTATCGGAGTTGTTGGTTATATGTATATAGAAAGTTATTCTCTACTGGAGGCTGTTTTTATGACAATAATAACAATCTCAACTGTCGGATACGGAGAAGTACATAAACTATCACATTTTGGAATGATATTTACTGTCGTATTTATAATTACAAGTTTTGGTTTATTTGGTTACCTGGCAACTTATGTTACAAGAATGTTTGTAAACGGTGATTATAGAAAATATTTAAAAGAAATATATGTGAATAAAAAAATAAAAAAAATAAAAAAACATATTATCGTCTGTGGGTTTGGTAGGAACGGAAGACAGGCAACAATAGAACTTCTGAAACAAAAAGAATATGTTATTTTTATCGAAAAATCAGAAGAAGTCGTAGAAGAAGACATTAATGTGAAGTTGATGAAAAACAAACGAATTATTCATCTACACGGTGATGCCTCGCATGAAGAAAGCCTTAAAAAAGCAAAATTGAAAAAAGCAAAAGCATTAATAACAACTCTACCAAACGATGCAGAAAATCTACTTATTGTACTAACAGCAAGAGAAATAAATCAGAACGTAACAATTATAAGCCGGGCATCAGACGAACATACATATTCAAAACTGATGAGAGCAGGCGCAAATAATGTAATTATGCCAGATATCGTAGGAGGAACAAGAATGGCGAAACTCGTTACACAACCAGATATTATTGAGTTCCTTGAAATGATTATGCTACGTGAAGGTGTAGACGTGAACCTCGAAGAAATTTCTTGCAGTACACTTGCATCTTGTTTTGTAAATAGTTCAATATCTAGTCTTGAAATAAAAAGAAGAACAGGTGCTAATTTAATTGGTTTAAAACTTGGAAACGGTAAATATTTATTCAACCCAAGACCAGGAATAAAACTTAAAAAAGAAGATAAACTATTCGTGCTTGGAAAACCTCATCAAATCAAAAGACTGACAGAAGTATTAACAACCGGTACTTTTTTTAATAGACAATAATAAAAAATTAAATATTTTATTTTTAATAATAAACTGTTTTTCAAGCAATAACTAATTATTAATTCTTAATTATAAATTCTTCATTAAATTATCTTATAATGTATATAAATATTTTTTTACTTTTGCAAACTTGAAAATCTAATCAGTTATACAGTTACTTAATATTTTTTTTAATTAGCTTAATAATCAATTTTTAAAATTGTGCTTAAAACTCTTTCAATAAAGAACTATGCAATTATAGAATCGCTTCAGATTGATTTCGATTCAGGTTTTTCTGTTATTACAGGTGAAACAGGCGCTGGAAAATCAATCCTATTAGGAGCATTATCATTAATTCTTGGAAACAGAACGAGCTATCATCTGGTAAAAGATAATTCAAAAAAATGTATTGTTGAAGCTAATTTTGATATTCGTAAATTTGAGATAAAAGATTTTTTTAATCAAAATAATATCGATTATGAAAATATTACAACGATAAGAAGAGAAATAAATCCTAAAAGACGTTCAAGAGCGTTCATAAATGATACACCTGTAAAATTATCAGTAATAAAACAATTAAGTTCTAAACTGATAGATATACATTCTCAACATCAAAGCTTGGATCTTAATGATGCTAATTTTCAATTAAATGTCGTTGATGCTTATTCTAAAATATTTCACCAAACAGATCTGTATAAAGAAAAATTCTTAAAATACAAAAAGAAAAAACTGGAACTTAGCAAAATAATTGAAAAAATAAATAAAGCTAATAATGAAAATGATTATTATAAATATCGTTTTGATGAACTAAATGAAGCAAATTTAAAAAAAAACGAGCAAAAAGAATTAGAACAAGAACTCCAACTGTTGAATAATACAGAAACTATACAAAAACATTTGCTCGACACTTCTGTAATGTTGACTAACGAAGAGAACGGAATAGCTGTAAAATTACACGAATGTATTTCTAATATTAATAATATTCGTAATTATTTGTACGATGCAAACAGTTTAAGTAAGCGTCTGGAGAGTACTAAAATTGAACTCGAAGATATTGCAGACGAAATAGAAATAAAAATGATAGACACAGAGCAAGACCCTGAAAGAATAACAATACTTAACGAAAGACTTAACCAGATATATTCTTTGCAAAACAAACATAATGTTAAGACAATTGAAGAACTAATTTCTGTGAAAGATAGTTTATTTTTAAGAATTAATGAGCTAACTTCATTAAAAGAATCTGTATCAAAAATAGAAAAACAACTTAGTTTACAACACAAAAAATTAATTAAAATTTCAGATGAAATATCATCAAAAAGGAAAAAAGCGTTCCCATATATTGAAAATAAAATTATTGAAATATTGACAAAACTTGGTATGCCGACAGCTAATTTTAAAATATCTCATAAAAAAAGCGATAATTTTATGCCAAGTGGAAGAGATATTATAAATTTTTTGTTCTCTGCAAATGCGCATATTGATGCAAAAAAAATATCAAAAATCGCTTCTGGCGGTGAAATATCTCGTTTAATGTTGAGTGTAAAATCTGTTATTGCTGATTCTATTGCGTTACCAACAATAATTTTTGATGAAATTGACACTGGTATCTCTGGAGATATTGCTGACAAAACTGGTAATATTATGAAAAAAATGTCTGTAAACATGCAGGTTATAAATATAACACATTTGCCACAAGTCGCTTCGAAAGCACATAAACATTATTTTGTATATAAAGTTGAAAAAAATAATTCGACAAATACGAATATTAAAATATTAAATAAAAAAGAGAGAATTATAGAAATAGCAAAAATGTTAAGTGGTGAAAATATTACTGATGCTGCAATAAAAAATGCAAAAGAATTATTAAAAAATTAAAAAAAATTTTTTTGTTAAAAAATTGTTTTTAATTTTGCACTGTTCGATTTGGAAAAAATCAATATCGGATAAAAAATTGGAGAGGTGGGAGAGTGGCTTAATCCACCGGTTTGCTAAACCGGCGTATCGTTGTAACGGTACCGGGGGTTCGAATCCCCCCCTCTCCGCAGTTAAAAATTTAATAGTGTTTAAATGTTTGATTTTGAGAAACTGAATATTTATAAATTTATTAAAGAACAGAATATTGAAATATTAAAGTTTCTGCATGGTAATGAAAATATTGATTATCATATAAAAGAAAAATGGATAAAGGCGAGTATTGGTTCTCTAACAAATTTAACAGAAGGAACAGCAAGATTTTCAAATGAAGAAAAGAAACATTATTTTACAGTGTCGAGAGGAAATATATTCGAATGTGTAGCATTATTGCAGACAGTTTATGAATCAGTTCTGATGTCGAGAGAACAATATAAAGCTTTTTATGACAAATACGAAAGAATCTCTAAAATGTTACTTGGACTTTATAGAAGTAAAGATGATAAAATAAAATCTTATTTAGTTTGAATCATTGTAGCATTAATAATTAAAAGAACGGGGTGTAGCGCAGTCCGGTTAGCGCATC
>JAOZMB010000101.1:0-8353 GCA_029934515.1 Bacteroidales bacterium | reverse complement strand
TGCTTTGGGAGCAGAGGGTCGCAGGTTCGAATCCTGCCACCCCGACTTTGAAAAATATTACATTAATAAATTGTGAAACATTATTTTATTTGCGAACAAGTTTTGATGTTGCAAGAATAATATAAAGTTTTTTATGACAAATACAAACAAACCTCAGAAGTATTACTTGGTATTTTTGAGAGATAATAAAAATTAGTAAAGAGCGGGGTGTAGCGCAGCCCGGTTAGCGCATCTGCTTTGGGAGCAGAGGGTCGCAGGTTCGAATCCTGCCACCCCGACTTTGAAAAAAGTCTTACATTTAATTGTAAGGCTTTTTTTGTGTAATCAAATGTAACAAAAATAAAAACTATAACTTTTTAAATACAAAACCAAATGAAAAAAAAAATATTTACATTACTATTAATAGTTGCCAGCTTTGGTCTTTTTGCACAACAGGACGAGATGTACACACAATTTTTTGCCAACAAACTAGGAATAAATCCAGCTTATGCTGGCAGTCGCGAAGCTGTTAGTATGCTTGCATTGTATAGAAATCAGTGGGTAGGTTTTGAAGGTTCGCCAAAAAATATTGCTTTTACTATACACACTCCGATTTTTAATAATACATCGGGAATAGGTTTGGGTGTGGTAACTGACAGGATAGGTATTTTTAATAATCTTATTGTAAATGCTGTTTATACTTATAGAATAAAATTTCCTTTTGGTAATCTGTCGCTTGGTTTTAACGCAAGACTTAAAAGAATACAGGTTGATTGGGATAAAACATCTCCTTTGGAGTTTGCAGATAATTCAATTCCTTATAAAAATAATAATGCTTTTCTTCCTAATTTTGGAGCAGGCGCGTATTTTTATAACGAATACTTTTTTGCTGGAATTTCTGTTCCACATTTTCTCGAAAATAAAATTGAATTTACTGGTTCTGACGCAGATGTTTTTACTGATGCCTCTACGATTAGACATTATTTTGCTATGCTTGGTGGTATTTACGAGGTGAATAATTCAATAAAATTACAGCCAAGTGCTATGGTAAAATATGTTAAAAATTCTCCTATTGGGTTCGATATTAATCTAAGTTTAATATTACAAGACCGATTTCTTGTCGGAGGCTCAATGCGAACAAAAGAATCATTCTCTGTTGTACTTCAAGTTTTTTTAAACAACAGATTATCAATTGGATATTCGCATGATTTTGATTATAACAAACTCGCAAGTTATCACAGCGGTACACACGAAATATTTGTAGCTTACGATATTCCGTTTAGCAACTACGGTGTTGATAATCCAAGATATTTTTAAAATTTTATTTATATGTGAACTCAAAATAATATTAATGTCAAACTCTTGGTTTCGTTTTAAGCAATTTATTGTTATGCAGGATAAAGCCGCTATGAAGGTTGGTACAGATGCTGTTTTGCTTGGCGCATGGGCTGATTTTGGATATTCAAAAAAAATACTTGACATCGGTTCAGGAACAGGAATACTAAGTCTAATGGCTGCACAAAAAAGCAAAGCAAAAATATATGCAATAGAAATTGAAAAAAATGCTTATTTACAAACAAAAGATAATGTTTTTAATAGTAATTGGAACAACAGAGTCTTAGTTGAAAATATATCATTTCAAGATTTTTGTTCTTCTTGTAAACCAGATTTTGACCATATTATTTGCAATCCACCATTTTTTGAAAATTCATTAAAAAGTAATTCAAAGGCGAGAACAATCGCAAGGCACAATGATAATTTGTCTTATGTAGATTTAATCGAAGGAGTAGCAAAAATAATTTCTCCTCATGGAAAATTAAGTGTAATAATTCCGTTTGATTTAATGGATAAATTTATTAAACTTGCAAAAGAAAGACAGCTTTTTTGTAGCAGATATACAAAAGTAAATCCAAATCCGAAAGCTACAACAAAAAGAATTATGCTCGAATTTTCAAAAAAACAAACAAAGTGCAAAAAAAATAAAATTACAATAGAAACAATGACAAGGCACTGTTATACAAATGAATATATCGAACTAACAAAAGATTTTTATTTAAAATTTTAAAATTAAAGAACAATAAGATGAAAATTATTGATAAATATATAATAAAAAAATTTCTCAGTACTTTTATATTTTCCATTATACTAATAATCAGTCTTGCGATTGTTATTGATATGACCGAAAAAATAGAAGATTTTATAGAAAAAGAAGCACCAATGGAGGCTATTATTTTTGATTATTATCTTAATTTTATACCTTTTTATACGAACCTTTTTATGTTTCTTTTCATTTTTATTTCTGTGATATTTTTCACTTCAAAGATGGCTGGAAATTCAGAAATAATTGCAATTATTAGTAGCGGAGTTAGTTTTAGGCGGCTGATGTATCCATATTTTATCTCTGCATTTGTCTTGGCTATTGCTTCTTATGTTTTGAGTAATTTTATTATTCCAGAGGCAAATAAGGTGAGATTAGATTTTGAAAATACATACATAAGAGGAACATATTATAACAGCGACAGAAATATTCATAAACAAATAGAACCGGGTGTTTTTGTGTATATGGAACATTTTAATGCGAGAAATAATAAAGGAAGTAAATTTTCTATAGAAAAATATGACAATAAAATACTTATTTCTAAATTAATGTCGCAGGAGATAAAATGGGATACATTAATAAAAAAATGGAAAATAAAAAATTATTATATTAGAGATATTAATGGTTCAATAGAAAAAATAACAAAAGGAAAAGAAATGGATACAGTTTTGAACCTATTGCCAGAAGACTTCAAAGGACGTGATACTGATAAAACAAAAATGGGATACTTTGAGCTTAATGATTGCATTGCAGAAAAACAATTAAGAGGCGAAACAAATGTAGGAATGTATATTTTGGAAAAACATCAAAGAATGGCTTTTCCGTTTTCTACATTTATTCTTACACTGATGGGCGTATCAATATCTTCAAGGAAAAAAAGAGGTGGTACTGGATTAAATGTTGGAATTGGTCTTTTGCTGAGTTTTTCTTATCTTTTTATGATGCAGATGACATCACAATTTACAATAAAAGGCAACCTCTCGCCAATGCTTTCGGCTTGGATACCAAATATTGTTTTTGCTATAATTGGTATATTTTTATATAGGATTGCACCGAAATAATAATAAAAAAAAAAAAAATCGTTGAAAATCAGTATAATAAATATTTGTCTGTGTTCCTATTATTCGATAAGAACACGGACAAATAATTTAATTTATAGATTTATTTTTCAAATATAATTTTAATCTTGTCTGTTTCTTCGTCCAGATTAACAATTATTTTATCTCCTTTTTTTATTGATGCTTCAATTATCACCTCAGCCATTTCATTTTCGAGGTATTTTTGAATTGCCCGTTTCAGCGGACGCGCACCGTATTTTGTATTAAGTCCTTTTTCTGCAATAAAGTCTTTTGCCTCCTTAGATATAATTAATTTATAGCCAAGTTTTTTGACTCTTTCGTATAAACCAATTAATTCAATATCAATAATTTTGTGTATATCTTCTTTTTTAAGAGTATTAAAAAGCAAAATATCATCAATACGGTTCAGGAACTCTGGCGCAAAAGTCCTTTTCAGTGCTTTCTTAATTACTGTTTTGTTATGCTCGTTTACATCAGTTGTTGTTGTAAAACCAACACCTCCACCAAAATCTGTTATCTGACGCGCACCGATATTTGAAGTCATTATAATAACTGTATTTTTAAAATCTATTTTCCTGCCAAGACTGTCAGTAATTTTTCCTTCGTCAAGTATTTGCAATAATATATTAAAAATATCTGGATGCGCTTTTTCTATTTCGTCAAGTAAAATAACGGAATACGGTTTTCTTCTGATTTTTTCTGTCAGTTGTCCGCCTTCTTCGTAACCAATATAACCTGGAGGCGCTCCGATAAGCCGCGAAATAGAGAATTTTTCCATATATTCGCTCATGTCCACTCGTACAAGTGCTTCTTCTGTATCGAAAAGAAATTCAGTAAGTTTCTTGGCAAGATGAGTTTTTCCTACTCCTGTTGGTCCCAGAAATATAAATGTTCCGATTGGTTTTTTGGGGTCTTTTAATCCAGCTCTGTTTCTCTGTATTGATTTCACAATTTTATCAACAGCTGTATCTTGTCCAATAATTTTTTTCTTCAGTTCGCTTTTCATTTTTATCAATCTTTCTCCTTCTGCTTGTGCTATTCTTGTTGTTGGTATTCCCGTCATCATAGCCACGACTTCTTCTACATCAATTTTATTTACTGTTTCTTTATTATTTGCCAAAACCTCGTTCCATTTATTTTTTTCTTTTTTTAGATTTTGCCAAAGTATCCTTTCGCGGTCTCGCAGAGAAGCGGCACTTTCAAAAGCTTGTTTTTTAACGGCTGTATTTTTTAGAACATTTATGTCTGCAATTTCTTTTTCATAAATACTTATGTTTGGTGGTACTTCTAATTTCAAAATATGAACTCTTGAACCAGCTTCATCTAAAGCATCAATTGCTTTATCAGGCAAATGTCTGTCGCTTATATATCTTTCTGTGAGATTAACACACGACTCTATTGCTTCTTTTGTATATTCAACACTGTGATGTTTTTCGTAGTGTTTTTTGATATTAATAAGTATTTCTTTTGTCTCTTTTACTGTTGTCGGCTCGACAAGTATTTTCTGAAAACGTCTTTCCAAAGCTCCGTCTTTTTCAATATATTGTCGATATTCGTTTAATGTTGTTGCGCCTATACATTGTAACTCGCCACGTGCAAGAGCTGGTTTTAGCATATTTGAAGCATCAAGCGAACCACTTGCGCCTCCAGCACCTATAATTGTGTGTAACTCGTCGATAAACAAAATAACATCTTTATTATTTTGAAGCTCTATCAAAATAGCTTTCATACGTTCTTCGAACTGTCCTCTATATTTTGTTCCTGCAACAACAGAAGCCAAATCAAGTGTTACTATTCGTTTATTAAAAAGCACTCTGGAGACTTTGTTCTCTACAATTTTTATTGCAAGTCCTTCTGCAATTGCCGATTTCCCGACCCCTGGTTCACCTATCAATACTGGATTATTTTTCTTGCGTCTACTTAGAATTTGAATTATCCTGTCAAGTTCAGTTATTCGTCCTACTATTGGGTCTAATTTTCCATCTATTGCCGCTTTTGTTAGGTCAACTCCGAAATTATCCAAAACAGGTGTAGTCGATTCGTCTTCTTTATTTTTTTTACCTTTTTTTAGTTTTTTACCTTTTTGTTTTTCTTCGAACTCTTCGTCTTCATCGCTTTCATCAATTTCACCAGCTTTTGCAGTTATTCTGTTGATTAAAGCTTCCTTTAACGAATCATAATCAATATCGCGTTCGCGCATAAGCTCCGAGACCAGACTTGATTTATCTTTAAGAATAGCAAGAACAAGATGCTCTGGTAAAATATTTACTTCTTTCATAGATTTTGCTTCGAGAAAAATAAGTTTAAGAACTCGTTCTGTTGATTTCAATAATAATATTTCATCAGCATCAATATCATTAACTATATCATCTGTTTTAATTTTGTTTTCAATTGATTTTTTCAAATTTTTCAAATCAAATCCCATATCAGTTAATACATCAAGTACAGGAGAAGTACCTTCTCTTATTACACCAAGAAATAGATGCTCAGTACCAAGAAAATCATTACCCAATCGTAAAGCTTCTTCTTTACTGTATGATATTATTTTTTTTAATTTATTTGGAAATTTTTTGTACATTTTTTATTTATTGTTATATTTCGATTTCAATTATGGTTTATGTATATTTTAGTTACTGCTTATAAATTAGAACGTAACAATCTTATTTCTAATTACTTAATAAATTTATATTGCATACTTCTTTGTGATATAAAATTTACATTTACCTTAAAAATTACAAAGGTAAAAAAAATTATAAGTTATAATAAGAAATTAATATTTTTTTAATTTAAAAAATTATATTAATATTCATTTTTTTTACATTATTTTATATAAAAAATTTTCAACTTTGCCAAATTTATAAACCAGACAAAGTTTTATTTTAATTAATTTTTATATTATGAAGAAGTTATTTTTATTTATTTTTGTAGGAATATTTTTAAATATTCTCGTATTCGGACAAGACAATGATGAAGATGGAAGCAAACAAGGAGCAGATAAAATTCTAAAAAATGAGGTAGGTGTACATGCTGGGTTTACTACTGGGGTGGGTTTTTCTTTTCGTTATTGGATGAGCAAATATGGAGTTCAAATAACAGCTATTCCGATTATTACTGAAGATGAGACTATAATTAGTACTGGAATTTCTGTTTTGTACAATTTAGCTGAACGTAAAAATTCCAGAATGTTCCTTTATTTTGGAAATCATATTTATTACAACAAATATTATTATGATTATTATAACGAATCATATGATGAAGATTTGATTTATAATATAGGTTTTGGTGGTGGTTTTGAAATCGGAAAATATCCTAAAATAAATGTTCAAGCAGGATATGCGGTATATAATTTAACTAACGAAATACGAGCTTTGCCAACAGTTGAACTTGGTTTGTATTTTGATATAAGAAAGCGCAAAAAGAAATAATTATTCTTGGAAAAGTAATAAAATTTTGATGTGTTTGTCAGAAACAATTATTAGAATATCATTTTTATCTGACATTTTGTTTTCTAATAATTTTTGAAAACAGCAAAGGCGTAAATCTTTTTAGATAAACACCAATTATTACTTTTCCTCCTATTGTTATTTCTTCTTTTTTCTTTGATATTGCTTTTAATACTTTTTTTGCAAAAACATCTGGCATCATACCATTTTCTGTTCCAGGGTCACTATATTTTTGTGGGTTTCCATCTTTTGTTAGAGCATTTATTGCTATATTTGTTTTTATAAAACCTGCACAGATTATTGTTATATTTATATTTTCTTTATATATTTCTGAACGCAAAGAATCAAAAAAACCGTGTAGAGCATGTTTAGATGCTGCATAAGCAGAGCGAAGCGGAGTCCCAAATTTCCCAAGCAAACTGCTCATCACAACAATATGTCCAGATTTGTTTTTTATCATAGAAGGCAGAACAGATTTTGTCAATATAACTGTTCCAAAATAGTTTATATTCATTACCCTTTTATCCACATCAATAATTGTATTTTTTATCAGAGAACGCTGACTTACACCTCCGTTATTAAAAAGTATATCTATTTTTCCGAATTTTTTAAGAACAATTTTTGCTTTCGCATGCAATGTGTCATGCTCTTCGAGGTCGAGAGGCAATACAAAAATATTATCAGAATTATTAGTACAGTTTTTCTTTACTCGTTCCAACTCTTCTTTGCGCCTTGCAGATATTATTATTATTGATTTTTGTTTACTAAAAGAATAAACCAATGCTTCGCCTATTCCAGATGATGCACCTGTAATCCAAACAACTTTATTTTTAAATTCCATGTATAATAAAATATTAAATTGAATTATTTATCAAAAAAAATGAAAAAATATTGATTTTTATTTAATTTTGCAAAAGTATAAATAAAATATTAATATAATATAAAAATGGGGAAAAAATTAATACTAACAATTCTCGCCACAACAACAATAGTAATTACTATTTTGTTAATTTTCAATACATTTACTTGCAAACAACGTGAGCAAATTGCGATACTCGAAAAAAAAGTTAAATTTTTGAAAACAGAAAATATACCAATAAGATTTAAAATCCTTGATAAAGAAGATGGTAAGATAAGAGTAGCAATAAAATTTTATGATGCAGACGGAAATGATATTGAAAGAATAGAAAAAACTTTAGAAGGTGATGAGTTGTCATTCGATTTTCTGGTATTTCCAGTAAAAAACAAATATATTGCATTTCCGTATAAAATTTATACAGATAAAATTGCACCAGTAGAAGGTGAAAATTTGACAAAATATTATGATGAAAAAAATTTCCCGAAAATTTTTTATTTTAAAGGAATAGATAATGAGCTGATGACTGGATTATCATTAGTATTTGAAAAAATTAAAACAAACGATATATCATCTGATGATAAATATTTTGGAAACATGGTTCACGATATATCAAAATTAAAATCGTATAAAATAAATACAATATATAAAATTATAACACACATAAAGGGAGGAATTGAAGTAGTGGAAGAATAATTTTTTTTTGTATTACAACATTTTTAGGTTGAAAAATTAACGGCTACCAACACAAAGTTGGACACAAATTACTGTCGGCGTAGCTTCAAGCAACAAAGACAGTTTTATTTTTATATACAAATATTTTTAAAACAATAATAGAATGTTATACAATTTAAAAATAAGAGAAGGAGAGCTTATAAAGAAAGTTGCAAATGATTAC
>JAOZMB010000100.1 GCA_029934515.1 Bacteroidales bacterium | reverse complement strand
TCTTTGAAAAAAGGTTATTTACTTATTTTTAATTTTAATAAAAAAAAGGAATTTAAGAAGAAAAATATTAAATTTAAGGATAAAGAAATATTTGCTGTGTGGACGTAGATAATTTTAAAATCTTATAAGTATTATATTTGCGATGCAAAATATTTTATCACATCATTATTAATTTTTAAATACAAACAAAAAATAATATTATGAATGACTGGGTAGTAATACAATCATTTGAGCGAATTTATCAGGCAGAGTTAAGTAAAGATATTTTAGAAAAGAACGGTATAGAATCGGTTGTTGTAAATGAAAAAGACAGTCTTTTTTTATTTGGCAATATCGAACTATATGTAGGAAGACAGAACGAGAAGAAAGCAAAAGCTCTTATTGATGAATTTAATGGCTTGACGAAAATTAATTCGTTTATTGATATAAAACCTATTTTGCTTTTTCAAAAGATTCTGCAAAAAGAAGGAATAAATACAATTTTGAAGCGAAAGGAACATAATGAATTTATTCTTGATAATTATGAACTCTATGTAAAAAATATTGATTTGAATAAAACAATTCCTTATCTTACAGGAGAAAAACTTATCGGTTGGAATAAAGTGAAAACATGCAGAAAGGTAAGACAAACAAAGTTTTATATCGAAATTTTAAATGAAAATTTAATTAATTCGATAGTTATTAAGAAAAAAAACTCTGAATATCATCTGGAAGAAATATATATTTATACTGAAAATGAAAATTCGGAAAAAGCAATAAAAATGCTTGAAGAACTAAAAGGTTTTGCCAAAATTAGAGAAGAAGATAAATACAGTATTATTGAAACTCAAGAAGAAATTCTTGCAAATAAAGGAATAAAGGCAATAACTATAAAAACTGAACAAGGAGGATACGAGCTACTTGTCAATAAAAATAAACTCGATGAAGCAGACTCTATTTTAAATATAAATACAGAATGGAGCAAATCGATGACATTTAATAACATAGCTAATGCTGTTTATTACAGAAATACTCTTGAAGAAGAAAATATTCCAGCAGTAATTGTAAACGAACAAGACAGTAGTTTTATGTTCGGAGATATTGAACTGCATGTTGAGAATAAAAATTTAGAAAAAGCCAGCAAAATTTTTAACGAGTTAAAAAATAATAACTTATGAAAAAAAAAATTCTAAAACGCAGTTATACTGCAATTGTATTTGTTGGTCTTGTGTTACTTTCTATATTAATAAATAAATATTTATTTGCTACTTTATTTTTAATTTTTACTATTATTTCGCTAACAGAGTTCTATATACTTACAGAAAAAAGAGGTTTTAAACCACAGAAAAAATACGGAATAAGCATAGGAGCATTAATATTTATAATTTCTTTCTTACATTTTAACGAAATAATTGCAATAACATGGTATTTAATATTAATCCCATTATTTGTTTCACTGATTATTTCCGAATTGTATAGAAAAAAAGAGCATACTTTTAGGTACATCGCATTTACTATTTTTGGTATAATTTATATCGTATTTCCATTTTCATTGCTTAATTACATGATAATAAATCCGTTCACTAACAACGAGTTTTCAAGTGTTATTATTCTTTCTTTTTTTGCTTTAATATGGATAAACGACACTGGAGCTTATATCATCGGGTCAAATTTTGGGAAGCATAAACTTTTTGAAAGAATATCACCAAAAAAAACATGGGAAGGAAGTGCCGGAGGTGTAATAATGACACTAATACTTTCATATGTTTTATCATTGTTTTTCGATGAACTAACTATGCCTCAATGGATTATTTTAGCAATAATAATTTCAGTATTTGGAACATACGGCGACCTCGCAGAATCAATGCTAAAAAGAAGAGTAGGAGTAAAAGATTCAGGAACAATATTACCTGGACACGGCGGATTGTTAGACAGATTTGATAGTATCTTTTTTGCTGCACCTATGGTTTTTGTTTATTTAAAAATTTTAGAAAAATTAGTATAAAAAATTATGAAAATTCATAAAGAAGGATATTTAACAATTATTGTTGTTGCAATTATATTAATATTTTATAATGCAATACAAAATATAATACAATTTATATTTTGGAGTTCGGCTGGTAATATTACATCAATAATTTCAGCAATTGCTTCAATAGTATTTTTGCTATTTATTATGGCATTTTTCAGAAAACCAAATAGAAAGCCGAATATAAAAAAAAATACAATATTCTCACCAGCTGACGGGAAAGTTGTGGTGATTGAGAAAGTTAAGAACACGGAATTTTTTGAGGAAGAAGAAAGAATTCAAGTATCTGTTTTTATGTCAGTTTGGAATATTCATATAAACTGGATACCTATAAGTGGAAAGATTTGTTATAAAAAATATCATCCAGGTTTATTTTTAATCGCAAGAAATCCGAAATCATCAACAGATAACGAATCGGCGACAACAGTTGTTGAATGCAATAATGGAAAGAAAATACTTCTAAAACAAATTGCAGGAATTGTGGCAAGAAGGATTATAACAACTCCTAAGAAAGATGATAATGTGAAACAGGGAGACGAACTTGGTTTTATAAAATTTGGTTCAAGGGTTGATATTCTTTTGCCGACTGATGCAAAATTGAAAGTAAAAATTGGAGATAATGTGAAAGGTAATAAAAGTATTATTGCAGAAATATAAAATTCTTTGTAAGTTATTGATAATTTATACAGCATAAATTTTAAAATTATAAAAAAAATTATGCTGTACATTTAAAATTTATATTTTAGTAATCTGTTGAAAATTAATATATTAACATGATAATATACATTACTATCTGATAGTAAAATAATAAAATATTTGTTTATTATTTGCATAGTAAAAAGTTAATACTAATTTTGTCGTGGAATTTGACGGGTTCTATATATAAAATTTATTCATAATCCAATTAATAACTGCTACAGAAACTATTCATTAGTTAATGAACAATTAATAATTTTAAGTGTACGAAAACTTTCGTATGACTACTTAAATTATTGTATTTTTTAATAAACACCAAATTACAATAATTTTGTTGTGTGTTCAAAAATCATTATAAGACCTTTTTCTTAAGTCAATTAGTTCCATGTAAAAGTTATGTTATTATAAAATCATTTCTTCAAAATAAATAAGGCAATCGAAATAATAATTACCCAGTTTAAGCTTATTTTTAGCCTTTTGAGGCTACTTTTAATATAAGAATACTTCATGTTTGGTATGATGTTATTCTTGTACTTATTTTGTTGTTAAAAATTTTAGCTTTAATACTTAATTTGATTGATATGCCCAAATAATTCACTTAAAATTTATATTTTTTGTTCATTATAAAAATATAATTATGAACACGAAAAAAAAAAATTCTATTCTTACACAAAAATCATAAAAAATAATGTTTGATATTCTTGAATTAAACAATAAGAAAGTAATTGACTTACGCGAACTTGCAAAAAGCTTTGATATAAAAAAAATACAAAGACTTAAAAAACAAGAACTTATTTATCAAATACTGGATAAACAAGCCATCGAAAGTGCTACTCAAAAGATAGTTAAAGAAGAAAGATATGAGCCGAAAGAAAAAAAAATGTTCCTTAATAATACGAAAAATATTAAGAAAACAGATATGATAAGTGTGAAAAAACAATTGTATAGCAAAAAAATAATCCCAGAAAAAAAATATACAGAGAAAAAAAACACAGAAAAAAGATACTCAGAAAAAAAATATAAAAACCGTAAACCTCTTGAAAATAAATACTTGGTAAACAAGTATCCAGAAAAAAAGTATAAAGACCGTAAACATATAGATAAGAAAAACTCTGGTAATTTTGATACAACTTACGAATTTACTTCAATAGTTAAAAGCTCCGGAGTATTAGAAGTAATGAGCGAAGGTTACGGTTTTTTGCGTTCCTCTGATTATAATTATTTTAACTCGCCAGACGATATATATGTCTCGCAATCTCAAATAAAATTATTCGGATTAAAATCTGGTGATATTGTTGGAGGCTCAATAAGACCACCAAAAGATAGTGAAAAATATTTCCCGTTAATAAAAGTCGAAGAAATAAACGGCAGAGACCCAGAAACAATAAGAGACAGAATTCCATTTGAACATTTAACACCACTCTTTCCAAACGAAAAATTTAATATTACAAGCGATAATTCTTCAATATCAACAAGAATTATTGATTTGTTCTCGCCAATAGGTCTAGGACAAAGAGGACTTATTGTTGCACAACCAAAAACAGGTAAAACTGTTCTTCTTAAAGAGTTGGCGAATGCTATTGCATCTAACAATCCAAATGTATATATGATTATTTTGCTTATAGACGAACGTCCAGAAGAAGTAACTGATATGAGAAGAAGTGTAAATGCAGAAGTTATTGCTTCTACTTTTGATGAACCAGCTGACAAACATGTTAAAGTTTCTGAAATTGTATTAAAAAAAGCAAAATGTCTTGTCGAATGTGGTCATGATGTTATAATTTTACTCGACTCTATAACAAGACTTGCACGCGCATATAATACTATTATGCCATCGTCGGGTAAAGTTCTATCGGGTGGAGTAGAAGCAAATGCTCTTCATAAACCAAAACGTTTTTTCGGAGCAGCTCGGAACATAGAAAACGGAGGCTCACTTACGATTATTGCAACAGCACTTATTGATACAGGTTCTAGAATGGACGAAGTTATATTCGAAGAATTTAAAGGAACAGGAAACATGGAACTGCAATTAGATAGGAACTTATCAAACAGAAGAATATACCCAGCAGTAGATGTAAACGCATCGGGAACAAGAAGAGAAGATTTACTTTTATCAAAAAATATATTGAATAAAATCTGGATACTAAGAAGATACCTTGCTGATATGACTACAATTGAATCGATGAATTTTTTGAATGACAGATTAAATAAAACAAAAAGCAATGAAGAGTTCCTTATTTCTATGAACTCTGATTAATAATTGAAAATATAATTTATAATTTACAACGAATATGAAAATCGTATTTGCTACAAACAATAAACACAAATTAAAAGAAGTAAGAGAGATACTTGATGATAAATTTTATATTTTATCTCTAAAAAATATAAATTGTTTCGAGGATATACCTGAAACACAAGACACAATAGAAGGAAATGCTTTGCAAAAGGCAAGATATGTGTATGAAAAATATAAAGTAAATTGTTTTGCAGACGATACAGGACTTATTGTTGACGCGATAGATGGTGAACCAGGTGTTCGCTCAGCAAGATATTCTGGCGAAGATTGTAACTCCGAGAACAATATAAAGAAAGTTCTTTTCAAAATAAATAAGAAAACAAACAAAAATGCTCATTTCAAAACTGTATTTGCACTTATACTGAACAACAAAGAATATTTATTTGAAGGTATTGTGAACGGAACGATTATATGTAAAAAAAAGGGCACCGCTGGTTTTGGTTATGACCCAATATTTAAACCAAACGGATATAATATTACTTTTGCAGAGATGACTTCAAAACAAAAAAATAAAATTAGTCATAGAGGAATAGGAGTAAGAAAGCTTGCAAAATTTCTTAAAAATATACAATTATAAATGTTAATTTCAATTAATAATTTATTTCTACAAATTTTATGAAAATAGCCATAGCATCAGACCACGGAGCTTTTGAGTTAAAGCAAAAAATTATAAAATATTTGATTAGAAAAAAAAATATTGAAGTCCTTGATTTTGGAACAGATGATGAAAATATTTCTGTTGATTATGCTGATTATGCTGGTAAAGTAGCAAAGCAGATAATGAATAAAAATGTCGAAAAAGGTATTCTATTATGCGGAACAGGAATAGGTATTTCTATTGCTGCAAATAAGTACAAAGGAATAAGAGCAGCGCTGTGCCACAATACGTACACTGCTAGGATGAGTAGCCTACATAACGATGCAAATATTCTTGTGTTTGGAGGAAGAATAACTGGAATTGAAATAGCAAAAGAAATGGTAAATGTATGGTTATCAACAAAATACGAGAGCGGAAGACATCAAAGAAGAATAAATAAAATTCATAAAATTGAAAAATAATTTATTATATTCTAACTTTATATAACCGAAATTTATATAGAAAAAGAAAAATATGGAAGAGAATGAGAAAAAAATAGAACATAAATCTATTGAAAAAAAGAGGCAAATTATAGTTTTTTTCGGAAAATTTATAAAATCAACGGCAGAGTTTTTTCATGGTATATTGCATATTAAAGACGGTACTGATTACGAAGGAACAGTGAAAGGTATAAAAAGAGACCTTGTTTTTAAGGGACATAGTATTTGGATACTTGTGAGTTCTATTTTTATTGCTTCAATAGGTCTGAACCAAAACTCAACTGCTGTTGTCATTGGTGCTATGCTTATCTCACCTCTTATGGGCCCAATTCTTGGCGTAGGACTTGCTGTTGGGACATACGATTGGGAAGCATTAAAACGTTCAATTAAATATTTTATCGTAGCTATTGTTGTCAGTATAATTACATCAACTTTATACTTTCTTATGACACCTTTGAAGGATGCTCAATCAGAATTACTCGCAAGAACAGAGCCTAATATACTTGACGTTTTTATTGCTGTCTTCGGAGGTATAGCTGGAATAGTTGCTGGTTCGAGAAAAGAAAAAACAAATGTAATTCCCGGTGTAGCAATTGCAACAGCGCTGATGCCACCGCTATGTACAGCCGGATACGGATTAGCAACGGCACAGTATAACTATTTTTTTGGAGCTTTTTATTTGTTCTTTATTAATTCTTTTTTTATATCGTTATCGACTGTTCTTGTGGTTAGATATTTGCGATTCCCGCTGGTGAATTATATCAGCAAATTACACGAAAAAAAAATAAAAATTTATACTGCAATTTTTATAATTATAATAATATTGCCGAGTGCAAAATTATTCTGGAACGTAATACAAGAATCAAGGTTTAATATAAGAGCTGATAAATTTATAACAGATAATTTTAATGATATAAAATCAAATATTATTTATAAAAATATTTCGTACTCGGATACAGTTTCATATATCGATTTGTATCTTGCCGATAGATTATATACTGATGCACAAATGCTTGACCTTTCTGATAATCTTAAAAAATACGGTTTATTAGGAAAACATAATGTTGGAATAAGAGTAACAGATTCTACGGTTTTGAATATTCATCAAGAGAACAATAATGTTGATTCATTAGTAAACAAGATGGATAATATGACAGCAAATATTCAGAAAAAATTAAGAGTCGGGATACTTGAAGATATTTACAAAAAACAAGACGAAATTATTACAGGAAAAAATGAAAGAATTGAATTTCTTGAAAATGCAATAATTGGAATAAAAGAAGATACAATACCATTGATTAGTTTGAGAAAAGAAATAGAAATACAATATCCAGAGATAGAAAAGTTCGCTTTTGCAAAATCATTAGAACCAAATCAGACAGGAACATACGATACAATTCCAGTATTTTTGGTAAAATGGGACAAAAAAATTTACAGAAGACAAAGAAAAATTAAAACTGAAAGATTAAGAATGTGGATGAAAGTTAAATTCAAATTTGACACTGTAAGAATAGTTAGATACGAATAAAAAATCAGCCATATATTTTACAAATACATAGCTGAAAGAAATCTGAGAAAAATCCGTATAATCTGTGTTCTTCCGTGTTCCTATTATATAAAAAATTAAACACTTTTTTTAAGGAAACAATCGTTTATACATTCTTGGGAACGGAATAGTTTCGCGTATATGCGAGAGTTTACAAATCCATGCAATTAATCTTTCCAAACCGAGTCCGAAACCAGCATGAGGAACAGAGCCGTATCTTCTCAAATCGAGATACCATTCAAAATCAGACATTGGCAAGTTATGTCCTTTTATTTTTTCAATTAAAAGTTCTAAGTTTGTTTCACGTTCACCGCCGCCAACAATTTCACCGTAACCCTCAGGAGCCAGAACATCAACACCTTTTGCAAGTTCAGGGGCATCGTTATCTCGTTTCATATAAAATGCCTTTATTTTATGGGGCCAATTGTAAACCATCACAGGAACATCGAACATACGTGTTATGACGGTCTCATCCGAGCCACCAAAGTCATTACCGTATTCAAATTCATTAGCTGATTTTATCCAAGAAGGAATATTTTTCGCTTTTATTTCGAGATCTTTTATTTCATTTTTAAAGTTATTGATTTTATTTTGCAAAAAATTCCTTTTTCCTCTTTTAACACCTCCAGCGATTATTTTTTCACGCTCTGCGATTTCTTTTTTACGCTCAACAATTCCACGCTTTACGTCTTCCAAGTCTTGTTCTAATGTTTCTATTGTTGTTTTGCCGTTTATTTCTAATTCGCCTTTCAGTATTTTAACAGCATTGTCATAAGTAAGACGTGGAAATTTTGTATTTATTATTTTTTCAAAACTACCAGTGTCGCGACGTAAAATTTCAAATTCGTATTTACAATTTTCGTTAATATCTTTAAGAACATACTTAATAAATTTTTCTATTAAGTCCATGTTCATATCGTTATTATAAAATGCCATTTCAGGTTCAATCATCCAAAACTCTGATAGGTGTCTTCTTGTTTTTGATTTTTCTGCTCTAAATGTTGGACCAAAAGTATATATCTTTCCGAGTGCCAAAGCCATTGCTTCGCCGTAAAGTTGTCCAGATTGGGTAAGGTATGCTGTTTCTCCGTAAAATTCGGAAGCAAACAAAGTGGACGTTCCTTCACATGCGTTTCCCGTAAAAACAGGTGCATCAGCCTGAACAAAACCCTCTTTCTGAAAAAAATTATGAATAGAATAAATCAACTTATTGCGAACTCTCATTATTGCCCATTGTCGTTTGGAGCGCAACCACAGGTGACGTTTATCAATTAAAAACTCAACTCCGTGTTTTTTATTAGTTACTGGATAATTGTTTGATGTGCCAATTATTTCTAAATCAGAGACATGTAACTCATATCCTCCTATTTGTTTATCATCTTTTACCACTGTTCCAGTAATTTTTACAGATGTCTCCTGATTTGTTAATTTTGCGTTCTTATATGTCCGCTCATCTACATTATTAGCGTCAACAATACATTGAGCAAAACCACTTCCATCTCTTAAAACAATGAATTCGAGACGTTTACTACTGCGCCTATTAGCTGTCCAGCCATGAACTACTATCTCAATTCCAATGTTATCTTTAAAATCTTTTATTTGTATCATTGTATAAATATTAAAAATAGATGATGCAAAATTAATAAGAAATGTTTTAAATGAAAATTTTCATTTACATTAATTTAATATTAATATTTACAAAAAAGGTTAAAGTTGATAAAATATTATTCATAAGTTATTGATTTAATTTGATTTACGAATAATTATTTTATAATAAATTATTTTTTTTGGCGATAAAATTAATACTTTTTCTCAAAAATAAGTTTCATAAAATAACTGATATAGACGAACAATATTGGGATTTTTCCATAAAAGAAACTGTTGAAAATAATAAAATAAAACAAAATCTCTTTTTGGGAACATCAAAAACAAATACTCGAAAATAATCTTGATAAACATCAACAAGGAACTAAACAAAGAGATGATATAACTGTTATTGGTGTAAAAATTGACTAAATAAAACATAAACTAATCAAAATAAACAATTAATTTTGATTAGTTTTATTATTTTTTACTTTGGTTATTGTTATCCAATTTTAAAAGCATCAATGCCTGCAAAACGAGCGTTACTTCCGAGTTGGTTTTCAATTCTTATTAATCTATTAAATTTAGCTATTCTTTCGCTTCTTGATGCCGAGCCAGTTTTAATTTTACCTGCCGCTACTGCAACAGCCAAATCTGCAATAGTTGTGTCTTCTGTTTCGCCAGAACGATGCGAAACGAAACAGTTATAATTATTTTTACCAGCGAGTTCTATTGTTTCGAGTGTCTCAGTGAGCGTGCCGATTTGATTAACTTTAATCAAAATTGAATTCGCGGCTTGTTTGTTTATAGCCTCTTGCAAAATAACTTTATTTGTACAAAGGAGGTCGTCTCCTACGAGTTCGATTTTATTGCCGAGTTCTGTTGTTAGTTTTTGCCAGCCGAGCCAGTCGTTTTCGTCCATTCCGTCTTCTATCGAAATTATTGGATATTTATTTACCCATTGTTTCCAGATGTCAATCATTTCTTCAGATGATATTTGTGAATTATCAGATTTAAAGAATACATATTTTCCGTTTCTGTACATTTCGCTTGTCGCAGGGTCGAGGGCAATAGAAATATCCTCTCCCGGTCTATATCCAGCATTTTCAATAGCTTTAAGAATAACCTCAACAGCTTCTTGATTAGATTTTAATTCAGGAGCATAACCACCTTCATCGCCTATTCCAGTTGAATATCCTTTTTTGTTTAATACTTTTGCAAGTGCATGAAATGTCTCTGCACCCATTCTGATAGCTGTTTTAAAATCTGGTGCATTGTGAGGAACAATCATAAATTCCTGAAAATCAACATTATTAGCTGCATGAGAACCACCGTTAATAACATTCATCGATGGAACAGGAAGCAAAGAAGCATTTACACCACCAAGATATCTGTAAAGTGGAACATGTAAAGCATTTGAAGCTGCATGAGCTGCGGCAAGAGAAACACTTAAAATTGCATTAGCACCAAGTTTTGCTTTATTGGGTGTACCATCAAGTTCAAGCATCATTTTGTCTATTAATCGCTGGTCTGTTATACAACAACCCTTTAATGCTGGAGCAATTATTTTATTAACATTATTTACTGCATTTAGAACACCTTTTCCTCTATAACGATTCTTATCGCCATCGCGCATCTCAACAGCTTCTTTTTCGCCAGTGGAAGCACCAGAAGGCACTATTGCATGTCCTACAACGCCGTTATCCAGTAAAATCTCCGCCTCAACTGTTGGATTTCCTCTTGAATCAAGGACTTCGGCTGCTGTAATTTTTCTAATTTTCATCTTTATAATTTTATTTAACAAATATAACGACAAAATTAAAAATAAATCATATAAATTATAAAATAATCGTAATAAAATTTGCTTTTTTTTCAAAAAAAATATTATTATTGCATTTTTTTACTTATATAAATGCCTAAATATAGGCATTGTATATATTTCTATAATAAACTATTTTTGTATTTTTAATCTTTATTTACTTTTTAAAATTTAAAATCATGGTTATGAGAAAAATTTTATCTTTTTTACTACTTTCATTATTTGTAAATTTGAGTTTTGCACAAATAACAGAGACCGTTACAACAGGAGCTTCATATGTGGATGAGGTCTATTACAGTTTTGAATCTGGAAGTGTTAAAACAGTTGCAAGAGATACTTGGGATATGGCATTTACAACAAATACGTATGATGTAAGCATACTTGTAAACAACGGTAATGGAACGGAACTTTATACTTATCAAAACGGAGATATTAGTAACTGGGAAGATGTAGATACAACAGGATTAGGAACTTGGACACCTATGTATAATTCTATAGAATCGTGGTATGGTGGTGCTTTTGTTATTAATTCATCGGGACATCCAGATTATGGTTGGGGAGTATACAACGAAGTTACACACAAAATTACAGGGGACAGTATTTTTATTATGAAACTCGCATCTGGAACATATAAAAAAGTGTGGATAGTTGAAAAAAATTCTCCTCTTAATGAATGGGAATTTAAACATGCGAATATTGATGGAACAGATGAAGTTACTGTAAATTTTAATGCTAATGGTTATACAGATATGAACTTTATTCATTATTCTATTGAAGAAAATGAATTTGTAGAGCAGGAAGCAAATGCAGATGAATGGCAATTACTTTTTACGAGATACTATGATTATAAAATACCTTATTTTGTGTCGGGTGTTTTGGCAAAGGACGGTGTTTTTGTGCAGGAGATAAGAAAAAGTGGATTAAATCAGGCTGAATGTTATGATTTTAATAATGAAGAACTATCAAATGTTATCAAGACAATAGGAAGCGATTGGAAAGCTTACTACTTCAAAGGTTGGGAAGTAGCTGATACGGTTGTATATTTTGTTCAAGATTCAACGGCTATTGAAAAAACTGTTTGGAAATTATATTTTACCGATTTCGGAGGAATGGGAAATGGTGAATATACTTTTATAAAGGAAGCGCCAGAAGGAATGAAAATAGACAAAGTAAACAAAACATTTACAACAGTTTATCCAAACCCTGTAGAAAACACTGTAAATTTAATCTACGATATTGATGGAAGTTGTGTATTATCAATTTATAATATAAGCGGACAAATTGTTTATAAGGAAAATATTAACCATAACGAACATTTGAATAAACATCAAATAAATGTAGAAAACCTGCCAGCTGGATTTTATAATATAATATTAAGAGGAGAACAAATATCAAGTTCGACTAAATTTATTAAAAATAAATAATCTAATTTCTTATTATTAATCGTTAATATGAATTAAGAGTTGAACTTGTGAATAAATCACAATTTTCAAAACTTAATTCATATTTTTTTTTACAATAAAAAAAAATATTTATATTTGCAAAATAAATATAATTTTTTTGTTTTAAATTGAATATTCGGGGTGTAGCTCAGTTGGCAGAGTACGCGTCTGGGGGGCGTGGGGTCGGAAGTTCAAGTCTTCTCACCCCGACATATTAATTTATTAGTAAAATTAATCGTATCCATTCAAAAAAATATGACGTTTTAAATTGTAATTTAACTTATACTGAAGTAAAATTGGTTTTCGGTTTTTATAATTAATATTTATAATTTTGAAAAAGTTATACTTAAATCCGAAAACCTAATTCGCTTCAGTATATAAAAATTTTTACCTATTTTTCACTAATTTATTAAATTATGAGTAAATATAAAAATGCCTACTTGGCACCTTTGAATTACGACCGTTTTTTTAAAAAAGTATTCTCTTCTACTAAGATAGCAAAAAAATTTATAGAGGATTTCCTTGATGTTAAGATCCAGAAGATAGTGGAGTTAAAAAACCAAAGAAAAATAACAGATGATTCTCGTATTGTAGAATTTGATTATTAT
>JAOZMB010000099.1 GCA_029934515.1 Bacteroidales bacterium | reverse complement strand
TCTTCAACTGATTCAATCAATTTATTATTTCTATTTTCAAATAAATCAAGTTGTTTCATTTTCAATTATTTTAATTTCTTTATCAGAAATATTATAAAGTTTGTAAACAAGTTTATCTATTTGATTTTCAATATTTCGAATATTCTTTTTATTTCTATTTTTTATTTTTAAAAGTTTATTTACAAGTTCAATAATTGGTTTTTGGTCGTGTTTATTAATATCAACAATTGGAAATTCGCTAATCATATTTTTGTTTATCGCAATATAACCACCTGCCAGATGTTTGTCTCTAAATTTATTAACAACATAATACGACATAAAAGAACTGTTTAAAATTCCGAGTAAAAATTTTGGGTTATAATTTCCAAATTCATATATTCCATAAGTTCCAACACCAATAGCGAGTGGTTGTTCTGTCCAAATTGCTTCAATTTCTTTTGTCATTCCAGCTATAACTATTTTTTTATTGTTCCAAAAATCCCACTTTGATTTTGCTATTGTTTTTTTATTATTGTGGATAAATGCTTTTTTATATAAAGATTTCATATACCTAACATTTTTAAAATCAAGTGAATATCTATCAATACAACCACTTACAACAAAAGGAATACTTCCTTTAACTTTTCTTTTTAATATTAGTAATTTTATTTTTTGTGCTTCAAACCCAGTAGTCCCAGATTTTATCTTTATACCCATTTCATTAAAAGATTTGTATTTTTTCATTTCGGGATATTCATAAAGCTCGTCTGATAATTGTTCTTCTGTTTTTAATTCTGTTCTATATTTTCTAAATTTTGTTTTTTTACTTTTGTTTTTTCCAAAAATCATTATTGGATAAACACTTGCTTTTTTAAAAACATTAATATTAGAAATATCAACAGATGAACTTAAACCAGTGTTTATTAATAATTCTCTTGTTTTTTTGGCATATTGAGTAGCCAAAAATTTGTTTGGAATTATCCAACCATAAAAACCGTTTTGTTTTAAAAGTTCAGTAGCTTTTTTCAAAAATAAAACATAAATATCATAAGCACCAGTAGCTTCGGGATAAGCATTTTTAAAATAAGCTTTTAACCATTTGTTGCGAGCCATATTTACCGCACTTATATACGGTGGGTTTCCGACAATTGCATCAAAACCGGTGAAATTACCTTTATTATCTAAAACTTCTGGAAATTCAAAACGCCATTCTAATGTTTTTGCGAAAACGCTACGTTTTTTTTTTTCATAACGTTCTTGTGCATTTACGAGTTCTTTACTAAGTCTTCTGACTTTCATTTTCCATTGCGTATGTTCTTCTTTCGAGAAGAATATTTTTTGGCTATCTATCTCCGCAATAATTTTACCTATTTCAATATAATCTTTATCTATTGGGTTTGCGTATCTTGAAATTTCTTCTTTAAGTTCTTTTATAGCTTTTTCGGCTTGTCTTTTTTGGTATCTAATATTTGCATTTTTATATTCTCTTACCGCTTTTTTATATTTTTTTGTAGCAAGTTGCATTTTTTGTGGTGGCATTTTTTTATTTCCATTCCCGTTCAACAAAAAATGACTAACTAATGAATTACCACATTTAATATTTATATCAATATTTGGCAAAGTTTCCAGTTCTTTAAAATTGCTTTCAGATGTATAGAACGAATTTTTTAGTAGCTCTATCCACAAACGCAGACGACAAATTTGAACAGATTTTGGATTTATATCTACACCAAACAAGCAATTTTCTATCAATGTTCTTTTTTCATAAAATATTGTTTCTTGTATTCTTTGATTTTCGCGGTCGTGAAAATTATACTCAAACATATTGTCGAAATAATTAATATATATTTCATCGTTTTGAACCTCACAATAAACATTACGTAAAAGTTTTCCCTTTTTATCAATAATAATTCCGAGTTCAGATTTTATTGCAATAAACTCATTTAGAACAGATACCAAGAAGTGTCCGCTACCAACAGCGGGGTCGCAAATACGCACTGTATTAAAAGTCTTATTTGCTGTTTTAAGTTCTATTCTTGATATTTTATTATAAAGTTCATCAATTGATTTGCATTGCCAATTATGTTCTGTATTAAATTTTTGAACAACAGCATTTCTTATCGTCTCTCGGCAGATATACATTGTTACATATCCGGGCGTAAAAAAACTGCCTTCTTTATAACCATTAAGTTTTTCAAAAATAAGACCTAGAACAGAAGAATTAATTAGCGTTTTTGGTGTTTCCTGAATTTGAGTTTTATTGTTGCTCGCAAAATTATAACTATCTAAAAATCTGAAAATATATTCTAATAGTGGAAGAGTTCCTTTTAATTTTTTTCCATTTTTGTCTTTCAGAACAGATTTTTCTGAAACAGGAATTTTTGCTGAGTGCTTCAAATGATTTATCTTTACTGCTTCTCGTTCGAGAACCGTTTGTTCGAATAACGAACTGTTTAGATATGGAATATGTTTATATTTTTCTTTTAATTTTTCTCTTCTTTCGTTAATTTTTATTGCCAAAATATCAAAAAATAACTCTCGTAGTTCGTCAAAATCTTTTATCTTATTTGTATTCAAAAACAAATAATCACGGTTATTATTGTTATATTTTACCAACTGGCTTTCAAGCAGTTTTAAAAAAATAATCCTATTAACCCATGTCAAAGAAAGTTCTAATGCTATGCTAAAAATTTGTTCTTCCTTATTGTCTCCGTGTTGTTCTGGGTCTTTTAAATTTCGTAAAATTTCATCGTTTTCAATAATTGAAATTACACTTTCCAAAAAACTATTTTCGTTACGTTCTTTTGGTTTTTTACGTTCTATCGTTCTTGCCTTGTTGTTGGTTTCATACAAACCAATTATATGCAAAATTTCATCGTAAAATTCCAGATTTAATGAATTACTATCATTAAAAAAAGATAATTTTAAAAGATGTTCTGGCGAAAATACTTTATAAAATTCTATCAAAGAACTTTCTGATAATTTGTCTATCTTAACGAGTTTAAAATAATTACAAGTTATTTCTTCTTCCGATTTTTCTACAAATGGTTTTGCTATTTGCTTGTAGAAAAATTCTTTTGTTTTGCTGACAAATTTTTCTGTTTTCCATTTATTAAAATTATTAAAAAGTTCTTTATTTTTATAAAAAACTTTTTCAAATTCAGAAGCATTAAAAATATACCAATCTATTGTGTTCGTGATGATTATATGTTTTATTTCTAAATTTTTGCTCGTAATTCTTTCTTCCAGATAATACAAAATAACTTCCCAAAGAGCTTTTTTGTTTAGCTCATTTTGTGTTATCATTTCTGCTGTATTTTTGAGCGATTTTGTCTCGATTATAATCGCAATATTATTTTCAATATTATCATTATAAACGACAAGGTCTATATTGTTGATATTTTCTTTTATTGTAAATCTCTCTTTATAGAACGCATCTTTAAGAAAATCATTAACATAATCTTTTAAAGTTTCTTCTGTTTCGTTCTGCACAATAGAGTTTAACAAATTGTTATAAGCTTTTCTAAATCTTACAAAATTTTTTAAGACAATATCCTGTATAAAATATGCTTTATTTACCGATGAATGTATGCTTTTTGTATTTAATTTCATTTTTCAAATTTATAAAAAAATATTTGTTTTATACTCTGAGTTTTGTAAAAATCAACGTATCACAATTGTTATATATTGATAAAAAAAACAGTTTATTCACATTCTGTATTTTCAAAAAATTCATTCCAACAGTGCCATTCTTCGTCAGAGAATTGAATAAAATTTTTCACACGTCCTTCTCTTGTATTTTTGTTTATTTCTATATTCGTTGAATCGTTCAGCTCTTTATCATAAATATTATAAATATTTGTAAAATTATTATTAGAAACAAAATCATAACTTATATAATTTCCGTTGACTGTACTGTCTGATTCTATATTTGTATATTTAATAAGATATTTATTTTTGTTTGTATTATCCCATTCAATCAATAATAATTCTTGTGGTTCATAATTCGCAATCGGTGGTTTATCAAGCAAAGTCCACGAGCCAGCTGTCAAATTAATATCACAATATCCTTTGAACCACAAAAAATTTTCATATTCACCAGCTTTGCTTAAATACATCTTTATATCAAGCGAATCGTTCTCTGTTTTAATATAAAGTTTTCCAATAAAATCAGCCTCGCCAAGCTCGAAATAAAAAGTTTGCAACCATGTATTTTCTTTCAAATAAATAGCATTTTCTTTTTTTAATGCCTCACAATAAGATTCTTTGACAACAATAAGACTATCACAAATAATCGTACTCCACACATTTAATTCCTCAAAAACAAACCTACTGTTTGAATTGTCTTTATATTTTGTGATATTTATTGTATTCGGGAAATTCATAATAAAACTTGATTCTAATGGAAGTCTCGGTGCTGTCTTTTCCTTCTCCTTACAAAACTGGAAGAAAAATAAAATCATTAAAAAAAAAGTAATTTTTTTCATTATATTAATATTTGAAGTTATATTTGTAAAAACTAAATAATATTTTATTTTTATATATAAATACAAAATTAAAATTAAATTTCATAATATCAAATTATAAAATTATTTACAATGAGAAAATCTATTATTTTCAATTACATTTCATATTTCACTGTTTTCTGTTCATTAATTTTTCTATTTTTACCTTTTGTAACTACAGCACAGCTTGGCGGAAACGGAATATATGATTTTTTAAATTTAACTAACTCGGCACGTGTTACTGGATTAGGCGGAAAGAATATTTCAATTTTTGATGATGATTTAAATCTTGCTTTTAACAATCCATCGTTACTAAATGACAGTATGAGCGGTCGTCTAACACTGAATTATAGCGGTTATTTTGCAGATATAAAATACGGATACGCAAGTTATTCTCACGATTTTAAAAAATATGGAACTTTTGCTGCTGGTATTCATTATATAAATTATGGTAATTTTACAGCTGCTGACGAAACTGGAATTATCACTGGCGAATTTAGTGCAGCCGAATATGCTTTTAACATAATTTGGTCAAAAAGAATATATAAAATGTTATCTGCTGGAATAAACATAAAGCCAGTTTATTCTCATTTGGAAAGTTATACATCGTCTGGTGTTGCAATGGATTTAGGATTAACTTATCTCCGACAAAAATCTGGTTTTTCATTTGCCTTTGTTCTAAAAAATGTTGGTACACAGTTAAAATCTTACTACGAAGAGAATTATGAACCATTAAGTTTTGATGTTCAATTAGGTATTTCAAAAATATTGAAACATGCACCTTTTAGAATAAATGTTACCGCACATCATTTACACAAATGGAATATGAGATACGATATTCCAAAAAATGATTCTGATATTTCTTATGACGATGAAACAGAAGAAAGCGGAAAGTCTCTACAAAATTTTCTTGATAATTTTATGAGACACATGATTTTTGGCATAGAATTTATTCCATTAAAAAGTTTTTATGTAGCTGTTGGTTATAATTATCAGCGTATGCAAGAGATGAGTATTGATGAAAAAATTGGATTTGTAGGATTAACATGGGGTTTCGGTCTTAAACTTAGACAATTCGGAATAAGTTACGGAAGGGCAAGTTATCACGTAGCGGGAGGTTCAAATAATTTTTCTTTATATTTTAATTTTAATAAAAAGAGAAATAAAAAATTAGAACAATAATGTATAGATTCGTCAAATCAATGTTTATATAATTGCATAGCATAATAGGAACACGGAAAAACACAGATTATACGGATTTTCACTGATTTATAAAGCTCAATAAAAAACATTATAATTAGTTTTTTCTAAAAAATTTAGGCACTTTTCATGCGATACGCTTCTGAAAACCAATAGCATAAATAATGACAACTGATTCCTTGCAATTAATTGATTTTTTTAGTATATAAAGAGAGACTTAAAGAAGTAAAAAAAGTATGAATTTGCAAAAAAAATATACGATAAATGGAACTGGGAAATTAACTATCCGAGGCAGGATTGATGCCGTTGTTAAAACAAAAAACAGTATTTTTATTATAGAATTTAAGATTAATCAATCTGCCGAAAAAGCAATAAAACAAATAAAAGATAAAAAATATGCACTTAGATACAGCGATGATAAATGTCCTATTTATTTATTTGGAATTAATTTTAATACATACAAAAAAGAAATTGAAGATTGGAAATTAATTAAGAATTAATAAATCATAAATATTGTTAGTTTGTATAGTTTTCAGTTGTTTTGGAAAAATACAGAACATTAAACATACATGATAAATGCTTAGAATTATCATTTCTTGATTGTCAATTCTCTCTCAACTGCTTCTATCTCTTTAACTGCATTTTTATAGTTTTGAATAAAAATATCAATCCGTTCTTTAAAAGAATCAGTATTATTTTCATTTTTAGCATCAATCTCAAGACTCAACATATCTGCAGAATCTTCGTGCATACCCAATATAGACACAGATGATTTCGATTTGTGAGCAACTTGACTAAGCGAATGCCAATTATTCTCCTCAACGGCTTTATACATTCTGCGTTCTATTTTTGGTAATTCAGATTTAAATATTTCAAATATTTTTAGCATAAAATCAACATTATCAGAGGCTTCCGTCAAATATTTTAAATCAATAAAATAATGTTTCTTGTTCATTTTATATTTTTTATTACTTTTTAAGTAAAAAATTTGTAATTTTGCAAAAATAATAAATTTAAATTATTTACACATGAAAAATAGTATATTTATTTTACTTGTAATGTTTTTCGCAATCGGCGGATATGCACAGATAGATACATCAAGCACAAGAATACTTGCAAGTAATCAGGAAGCGGAGTTAGCATACAACAGAGGAATTCAGAGTTTTTTGAATAAAGATTATCCAAAATCGCTTATTGATTTTTCTGAAGCAATAAAAAGTAAAGCTAATTTCGGAAAAGCATATTACAACAGAGGTGTTACAAAAATCAAATTGATGGATTTTGAAAAAGCAAAAGTAGATTTGTCTGTTGCTATTGAATTATTGCCTGATTCGTCGAAGATTTTCTTTGCAAGAGGATTCGCAAGAATAAACACAGATGATTACGAAGAAGCAAAAAATGATTTTACAGAAGCAGTAAAGAAGGGATATAAGAAAGCAAATGTTTATTATTACAAAGGAATTGCAGAATTCAAATTAAAACATTACAATATTGCTGTTCTCGATTTTACAAAAGCAATAGAAATAGACCCGTTACATTCTTATGCATACCACGACCGAGCAAGTGCAAAAAGAGAAATAAACGACCCAAAAGGAGCAGAAGAGGATTATAAAAAAGCGGCAGAAATTGATAATAACATGTCAACAGCATATAACAAAATCGGCACAATAAAAACAGAACTCGAAGAATATTCGCAGGCAATAGAAGCTTATACAAAAGCACTGGAGATAAATCCAGAATACGATATTGCATACAATAACAGAGGTCTATCAAAATATAAAATGGAAGACTATAATGGTGCGATTAAAGATTTTGAAAAAGCAGTAAACATAAAAAATAATTTCGCAGAAGCATATAACAATCTCGGTATGACAAAATTTAAATTAGAAGATTACAAAGGTGCAGAAAAAGCATTTACGGAAGCTATTAAAATAAATGATAAATATGCACAAGCTTATGCAAACAGAGGAAGTGCAAAACAGAATTTAAAGATGTTTGATGAGGCATGCAAAGACTGGAAAAAAGCAATAGAACTTGGTGTTAAAGATGCTTATTTATTCAAAATAGGATGTAAATAAAATCAAAAAATTGTATAATTATTAATTTTTATAACTTTAAAATATTGACATGAAAATAAAAAAAATTATCTCGTTGTTTCTAATATTAATAATATCAGCTTCGATATCATTTTCACAGAAATACGTAAAAGTCAAAAAATCATTATTTAATATTGAAGAAGATGGTTTTAGAGATGCATGGAAGCAAGTGAAGAAAGGAAATAAATTATTCCGACAAAATAAAAAAGGTGCATTTGCAGAAGCATTGCCACATTACAACGAAGCTTGGAAATATAACAATGTTAATGCCGCGCTGAATTATTTAATAGGAATTTGTTATCTTAAAACAGGTAATAAAGCTAAAGCAAAACCTTATATTGACAAAGCATATTCTACAGACAGTGCAATTACAAAAGATATTTTGTTTTGGAAAGCTGTTGCAAATCATTATAATTCTTTGTTCGAAGAAGCAATTGATGATTATAATAAATATGCAGGAACACTAAGCTCTGGAAAATTACAAAAAGTAAAATCTAAAATAGATAAAAAAATCAGAGAATGCGAGAACGGTAAAAAATTTATACTAAAACCAGAAAGATGTTTTATTGAAAATATTGGTAAAGGTGTAAATACGGAAGCACCAGAATATAGTCCAGTATTTTTTCTTAAAGATTCTATGTTATTATTTACCTCAAGACGCGAAAATACAACAAGAGGAAAGAAAAATCCAGTTAATAAATTATATTACGAAGACGTTTATATGTCTATATATAAAGACGGAGTTTGGGGCGAAGCACAACAGTTAATGAAACCAGTTAATACAAAACATAATGATGCTGTTGTTGAAATTTCACATGATGGCATGGAAATATGTATATACAGAGGACACAAGGGAAACGGTGATTTATATAACAGTAAACTTGTAGACAGTGTGTGGCATTCTAACAAAAAAATGAAAAAAATCAATACAAAAAAATATCGTGAAAGTTCTGTTTCAATTTCTGCAGACGGGATGACTCTTTTCTTCATAAGCGACAGAAAAGGAGGAGTCGGCGGACAAGATATATGGTTCAGTAACAAAACACAAAATAAACGAAAATGGCAAACTCCACAAAATATAGGAGATTCTATAAATACTAAATATGACGAAGAAACAGTTGATATATCATCAGACGGCAAAACTTTATATTTCAGTTCAAAAGGACATAATTCTATGGGAGGATACGATGTTTTTAAAGTTACAAAAAATGATGACGGAACATGGAACAAACCAGTTAATATGGGTTCGCCGATAAATACGCCAGATGATGATTTGTTTTTTATGATTACACAAGATGACAATTTTGGATATTATACTTCTAACCACGAAGACGGATTAGGTGATAAAGATATTTACAAAATTACATTTCTTGGTAAAGAAAAACCAATGTTCCTCAGCGAAGATATTATAGAAGAACCAATAGCATATTTTATACAACCAGTCAGCGAAACAGAAATCGAAAAACCTGTTGATATTAAAATTATTCAACTCTCGCAAGTAAAAGGTATTATAACAAATGCTGAATCTGGAGAACCTATAGAAGCAAATATTGAACTAATTGATAATGATACTGGAGAATTAATAAAATCTATTTCTTCTTATTCAATAACTGGTTCATATACAGTTCCTTTACCTCCTGGAAAAGATTATGCAATGACCGTAGAAGCAAAAGATTATCTTTTCCATTCAGAGAACTTTTATATAGCAGATACTTCAATTCACGAAGTAATAAAAAAAGATATAAAACTACAACCAATGGGAATAGGAATAAAAATTGTTCTTAACAATGTATCATTTGATACAGGAAAATCTACATTAAAATCTAAATCGTTTACTGAATTAGACAGAGTTGTTGAAATAATAAAAAAATATCCAACAATGAAAGTTGAAATATCGGGACACACAGACGATGTTGGTTCAGCAACATATAATCAAAAACTTTCACAGAAAAGGGCGCAAGCAGTTGTTGATTATATTATAGGAAAGAACATAAAAACAGAGCAAATAATAGCTAAGGGCTACGGCGAATCAAAACCAAGAGCTGATAACAAAACAGAAGAAGGACGACAAATTAACCGTCGTGTTGAAGCAAAAATTATTAGTAATTAATAAAATATAAATTTTTTAAGAGTATAAGAATTTTTTATTTTATAAAAATAGGACTGCAATATAAAAATTGCGGTCTCTTTTTTTTTAATATAGTTACAAATGTAAAAACTATTTGTCAATAGTTGAGTTGATATTTCGGCAAATAAAAAATAATAATATTTATTGTAAATATTTTGATACTTTAATAAGTTAATTATTAAATTTGCGATTTTACTTTAATAAATTTTTTTTCAAACACAAATTAAAAAACATGAACAGGAAAATTATTGATGTTGATGAAGTAGTAATAAAATTTGCAGGTGATTCCGGTGACGGAATGCAACTTACCGGAACGCAATTTTCAAATACATCGGCACTTATAGGTAACGATGTATCTACTTTTCCTGATTACCCAGCAGAGATACGGGCACCACAAGGAACAGTTGGCGGAGTATCCGGTTTTCAACTTCATTTCGGTAAAAATATTGATACACCCGGCGATTATGCGGATGTGCTTGTTGCAATGAATCCAGCAGCACTCAAAGCAAATGTCAGATGGATTAAAGACGGCGGAACAATTATTATTGATATTGACAGTTTCACGGAGAAGAACTTCAAGAAAGCAGAATACAGCAGAGAAGAGCTTAAAAGAATTTGTAACGATTATAATACAATCGAAGCACCTATAACTTCTTTAACTCAGGCAAGTTTGAAAGATACAGGATTAAGCAAAAAAAATATCGTAAGAAGCAAAAACATGTTTGCATTAGGTATTGTTTATCGTCTGTTCGACCGACCACTAAAATATACTGAACAATTTTTTGAACAAAAATTTGCCAAAAAACCAGTCATTGTCGATGCTAATAAGAAAGCACTTCATGCTGGTTTTAATTATGCAGTTACAATACATGCAATGCCAACTTATAGAGTAAATCTGTCCGAAATAGAAAAAGGGACTTATAGAAATATGAACGGTAATACAGCAACAGCTTGGGGGTTACTTGCTGGTGCCGAAAAAGCTAATTTGCCTTTTTTTCTTGGTTCGTATCCTATAACTCCAGCTTCGGAAATATTACAAGAAATTTCTTTGAGAAAAGATTTAGGTGCAAAATCATTTCAGGCTGAAGATGAAATCGGTGGAATTGTTACTGCGATAGGTGCAAGTTTTGCAGGACATCTTGCCGCAACATCTACATCTGGTCCAGGACTTGCACTAAAATCAGAAGCAATAGGACTTGCCGTAATAACTGAATTACCACTTGTTATTGTAAATGTCCAACGAGGAGGCCCATCAACAGGATTACCAACAAAGACAGAACAAGCCGACCTTTTTCAAGCAATATTTGGACGTAATGGCGAAAGTCCTGTTCCAGTGATTGCTGCAAGTACACCATCAAATTGTTTTCATTATGCTTTTGAAGCATGCAAAATTGCACTCGAACACATGACTCCAGTCTTACTGTTAACTGATGGTTTCCTTGCAAACGGCTCAGAACCTTGGAAAATACCAGTAATGGCTGAACTACCAGAAATAAAATCAAACTTAATTGACAAAGATACAAAAGATTATTTACCATACGAACGAGACCCAGAAACACTTGTAAGAAAATGGGCGGTACCTGGAATGAAAGGATTCGAACACAGAATTGGCAGTTTGGAAAAAATGGATAAAACAGGAGCAGTATCTTATATTCCTGAAAACCACGAAGTTATGACTCGTTATAGAGATGAAAAAGTAAAAAAAATAGCGAATGTTATTCCAGAGTTAAAAATTGAAGGAGATATCAATGCTGATTTACTTCTTGTTGGATGGGGAAGTACAAACGGACATTTAATAACTGTTGTTAGAGAATTGGAAAACGAGGGAAAGAAAATAGCATATACACATTTTAATTATATCAATCCGTTACCGAAGAATACAGAAGAAGTGTTCAAAAAATTTAGTAAAATACTTGTTTGTGAAGTTAATCTTGGACAATTTGCTGATTTTTTAAGAATGAAACTTCCAGATTTTAAATATATGCAATATAATAAAATTCAAGGCTTGCCGTTCACCGTTTCGGAATTAAAAAACAAAATAAACGAAATTATTTAAAAAAATCATGTCAAAAAATATAAATAAAAAACCAGCTTATACATTCAAAGATTTTAAAAGTGACCAGGAAGTTCGCTGGTGCCCTGGATGTGGAGATATAGCAGTGATGATGGCTGTGCAGAAAGCTTTTGCAAAATTAGACCACAAGAAAGAAGATTATGCTGTTATCTCTGGAATAGGTTGTTCTTCTCGATTTCCATATTATATGGATACTTATGGGTTTCACGGTATTCATGGAAGAGCTGGAGTACTCGCATCGGGAGTTAAAACTGCAAACCCAAAATTGAGCGTTTGGCAAATGACAGGTGACGGCGATGCTCTTGCAATTGGTGGAAATCATTTTATACATGAAATAAGAAGGAATATTGATTTGAATATTGTACTGTTCAATAATCAAATTTATGGTCTCACAAAAGGACAATATTCACCAACATCATTGCTTGGACAAGTTACAAAATCATCACCGTATGGAACAGTGGAAGAACCTTTCCAACCAGGAGAACTTGTGATTGGTGCAAGAGGTAAATTTTTTGCACGAAGCATAGATAACAAAGTAAAAAATACGACTGATATTTTTGTCAAAGCAGACAAACACAATGGAACTTCCGTAGTAGAAGTCTTACAAAATTGTATAATATACAACAATGGAGCTTACAATAATATTACAGCAAAAGGAGTAAGAGACGATATGCAATTGTGGTTAGAAGACGGAAAACCTATGCTTTTTGGAAAAAATAAAGATAAAGGACTCATGCTTGACGGTTTTAAATTAAAAGTTGTTAAAATTGGCGACGAATTTACGGAAGCAGATATCCTCGTACATGATGCCAGCGAACAAGACCCATCTATGCACCTTGCATTAATAAATATGAAAGCTCCTAATTTCCCAGTGGCTTTTGGTATAATACGCTCAGTAAAAGCTGAAACTTATGAACAACTTGTAGAAAAACAAATAGAAATCGTAAAATCAAAATCAAAAATCAAAAATATGGACGACCTACTAAACAGCGGAAATACATGGACTGTTGATTAGTAATTTTTTAGTTTTTTTCAAGGCTCAATATAAAAAGAGCCTTGAAAATTTCGGCATGTTTCATAATTAGTTTACACTAAAAAAGGTTCTTTTTGTGTA
>JAOZMB010000098.1 GCA_029934515.1 Bacteroidales bacterium | reverse complement strand
TGTCAAATGTGATTGAACATAAAGGCAAAACAAATGAATTTTTAACAAATTGGTTGGAAAAAAACAAGAATTACACAATAAATTATATAAATATTAATTATTCAAATTCGAGTTATCAAACCAAAAACAGAGATAAAAACGGAAGCGTAGAAGTTTTAATAACAAACTACGAACCGCCAAAACCTTTAATACAAGAACCAACATTATTTTAGACAAAATGACAAAGAAAAATATCTGGATATTAACAGAAGAACGTTCTAAAAATGAAGTTCTTGAAACAATTTTAAACAAATTTGTAAGCGATAGAAAATATACAGCTTTCATTGATAATTTAAGAATTTTGCCAATTCTTGAAGATGATAAATTTACATTTACATATAAATTGATTGGTTTTGAGTGTAATAAAGTCAATGAAATTTTCATAAAAACTGTAAGTGGAAATTCAAGTTTTGTAGATTTTCTTATTTTTTATCAAAACAAAGAGCCAAAACTAACGGATACACCAATTTACGCAATTGAAGAAACGAAAACAGACGATAAAGAAAGTCGTAATACAGGTGTTTATCAGCGTTGTTCAAAGTTTGTTTTTATCAACAGTTATTACCCAAATGTTGCAAAAATAATGTTGTATAGTTTGAGAATTGAACAGAAGAAAAATCCAACAGATACGTATATTTTCGGGACAAAATTACTTCTTACTTTGGGCGTTGAAATACTTGGAAAAGAATTAGATGCTGAAATTTTCAAACCATTTACATCAATAAATGAAATAATCAAGGAAAAAGATGCAATGCGAAAAGCACCGAAAGGAAATGTTCCAATTTTACTTTATAAATTTTCAAATAAAATTGAAGTTTCTGGTAGATTATATAAATCTGGCGGACTTTCTCACGACCCAAATATAGGAGCGTTAAGCATAATTTCAGCAGTTTTAAGAAAATTCGGATGGAAAAAGAAAATCGTAATAACAAAACACGGATTAGAACAAAAAAATATAGGAAAATCCAATAAATTCATTCAAATAGCTAAGGTATTGAATATTGATTTACAGGATTTAAAAATGCCAAAAGCAAGTTTGAACTCAGATTATTGGAAATATGAAACGGAAGGAGAAAAACTGGGAACAATTTTCATTCACCTCGTTGTAGAAAGTTTCACAACAGGATATTCAATTTTTGAAAATCACGCAGGAAGCGAAAAAAGCTATTTCATAACCAAAGAAGGCGAACCAATTGTATTAAAAAAATACTCAAACAGAGCAGAATACAAAGCTGGAGATAAATCTAAAATAGTTCATATTCCAGACCTAATTTTGATTGATTTTGACAGAACTGAAATAATAAACATTGAAGGCAAAAAATATCAATTTAGAAAAAAAGGTATTGAAGAACTAAATAATTACGATTATATTGAAGAGAATTATATCCATAAATATTATCCAAAATTTTCAATCACAAGAACAGTTGTTTTATATGGTAGTGATAATGATGAAATTATAGAAATTGAAATTGGTTTTTTACTAAATAAAAACGGTGGTTTAATTCTTGGAATAAAAGCACCGGATTTATTCAAAGATGCAATTAAAAACCTTTTAGATTTTTGGAATTAATGAGATTTATAGGAAATAAAGAGAAATTAGTCGAGTGGATTTATTCTAAAATTCAGGAAAAAGAAATAAAAGGAAAACGTTTTTTTGATTTTTTTGCAGGGACTTCAAATGTAGGTCGTTTTTTTAAAACAAAAGATTATCAGGTTGTTTCATCTGATTTATTATATTTCAGTTATGTTTTACAAAAAGCATACATAGAAAATAATGAAATTCCAAAGTTTGAAAAATTATTGCAATCTATTAAAATACAATCTAAAACTTTGTTTGCAAGCGAATTAGATTTAGTTTATGGATATTTGAATAATTTACAGGGAGTTGATGGTTTTGTTTATAAAAATTACACACCAGAAGGAACAAAAAACTTGGAACAACCAAGAATGTATTTTATTGATGAAAACGGAAAAAAAATTGATGCAATTAGACAAAAAATAGAAGAATGGAAAATAGAAAATTTAATCAATGAAAATGAATATTTTATTTTACTTACTGTTTTAATTGAAAGTGTGCCTTTTTATGCAAATATTCTTGGAGTTTATGCCGCTTTTAAAAAAGATTGGGATGTTAGAGCATTAAAAAAACTTGAACTTAAACCAATAAAACTACTACAAAACGAACAGAAAAATTATGCTTTTAACCAAAATAGTGTGGAATTATTAGATAAATTTGAATTTGATATAATTTATCTTGACCCACCATATAATCAACGACAATATGCACCTAATTATCATTTACTTGAAACAATTGCAAAATATGACAGTCCAGAAATAAAAGGTGTTTCAGGAATGAGAAATTATGAAAAGCAGAAATCTGTTTTTTGCAATAGAGATAAAGGACTGATAGAATTAGAAAAAATTTTACAATCAAAAAACTATAAACATTTGCTTTTAAGTTATAATAATGAAGGAATTATGCCACAAGATAAAATATCTAAACTAATGAAAAAATATGGAGATTTAGAACTTGTAGAATATGATTATTTACGATTTAAAAGCAACAATAACGGACAAGCAAAAAACAAAAAATATATAAAAGAACAATTATATATATTGACAAAATAGAAAAAAAGCCTATATCATTGGGCTTAATGTCATTTATTTTTTTGTGCTTTTTCGGTGCTTCGCACCTCAAAAACACAAAAAAATAAACGCCATAAGCCCATTTCCGATGAGTGCAACAAAAAAAGCCTCGCCTACGGCTTCGTTTTTTTTGTTGTACTCATCGCCCAGCTTGGCAAGATTATAACTTTGTGCAAAATAACAAATCCGCAGAACTGCAAAGCTCACAGCACACATCAATGGCTTGGAGGTAATTCTTTTTATAGTTTTTGTAGCTTGCGAAAAAAACTATAAAAAGAACAGCACCAAGCTGGGCGTTATTGCACTATAGACAAAAAAATAAATTAGGGCAGACGCATCAAAATATTTAAGTACTGAAAATCAAGGAATTACTTAACGACTAACAGTTATATTTTTAGTTTCTTTATCATTGTATTTGTCATCAATGATTTCATTTGAGTTCTTACAATTTCATTTTTAAATAGGTCGAATTCGACCTATTTAAAATCTGAATTGTTTAATTTTTCCCAGAGTCCAAGCAATTTTATTGTGTTTTTTGTTCGCATCCAATTTTTTACAGTTCATATATTTATCAAATAAACTTTTGGCAAAATTATATTTTTTTCTTTAATAAAAAAAATCTCAATATATGTTTTGTGCGTTCTGGTTATAATTCATCAAAATATTATTATTTTTCCATGTAAACAAAAATGGAAATTGCAATAAAACATCATCTGAAAAATCGTTTATATCTGTGATATTTTCGAGTAAGAAACTGTTTAATTCATAACTTGCAACAACAAAAACAGCTTTTGTTTTTTCGGCAAAAAATTTTATAAAATCATAAAAATTTTGTTTTTGCTTATCAAAATCGGCTTTGGAAAATTTACAATCAGTAATACTGATAACATGTTCAGTATAATTATTTTGCTCCGAATTAAAATATTCAAGTAATATTTTTTTGTTTCTTAAAAATGGAAACATAAAAGAATTACCTGTAATTTGTTGTTTGTTAAATTGAACTCCCAAAATATTTTCAAATTGAATATTCGGTAATTTTTCAGCTTCACTTTTTTCGGACAAAAAAGATATTTCAAAATATTCTTTCATAATTTTATTGGATATTTCCAGTTTCAAGTAAACATTCGATTTGTTTTTCGCTTAATTTCCATGTGGAAATAAATTGCTCTGTACGGCTTGTTATGACATTAACTTTTGTTTGCGAATTAAAAAAGTGAAAAACTTTTATTGTAGTTCTGTAAGTACCTACAATTTTTTGAGTATTTGTGTTACCAATATGCTTTTGTATCGCATTGTTGTATTGTCCTTCGGTTTCAGAATTATAATTAGCTTCTATTCCAAAAATACCAGCATGCTTAAATTTTCTTTGAAGTTGTCTTTTATTTATAACAATAAATAACAAAACCATTATTCCGCCAGCAAAAATAAATAATAATGTAGATAAAAATATCATAAAACACGGTTTAATAAATAGTTGAATTTGTAAATTTGAGATTAAACAAGCAAGACCAAATTAAAAATAAAAAAACATTTTGCAAAATTAAAAATAAAAAAGTGTTTTTCAAAAAAATAGCGAAAATGATTTTTTTAGAGTAAACGCATCAAAATATTTAAGTGCTGGAAATCAATCAATTACTTAACGACTAACAGTTATATTTTTAGTTTCTTCATCATTAGATTTGTCCTCAATGATTTCATTTGAGTTCTTGCAACTTCATTTTTAACAGTTTAATTTTCTTGTCAAATTGGAACATATCGAAAAGGTACTTACAAGCTACCTACACCGATTGTATTAAGTGCAATGTTATGGACTTAATTCTTTATTGTATATAATGCTATCAACAAATTGATTGTATCCGCCAAATATCCCAAACCCATTTGATATATTTGAATAAACTTGTATAGGCTCTGCTAAAATATCAATTTCTTCATCCAGCAACATACTATAAGATTTTGCATAAAGATAAAAATCTTCGCTTATATTTTTTAAGTAAAATTTTATTGCATTATTAGGAATATCTGATATTGCATATTTATTTATTGTAATTGAAATTTCTTTTTGCTCTCCGTTAATTAGCTCATCGGAAAAAATAACTCCATAAGTTATCATAGATGTGCCTATTTTGTATTCTATAATATTATCTGTATAATCAAAATCAATGCTTTCTTCATAATAAATTGTATCAAAATTACCAAGTGGATATTCAAAAGTATATGAACCTGCAATGGTTCTTATTTCTAAAAAATAAAAATCCAGTGTACTTTGATTATCTTCAAAATTTATCTTACAAATTAATTCATCTGGTTTTGTAATATCCGTGAGAGTATCAATTGATATTATTTCTGTTTTTTGCGGAATAATATTTATTGCTTCACAATTATACCCTTCTGGTGAAATAACCTTAATTTTGTATTCTTTTTGTTGTAGTGGTTTGTAGTCTATGAAATAATTACCATTATTATCGTAAACCAACTCTCTTATAATATTTCCGTCTTCGTATAGCTCAATAGATGCATTTTCGATAAAATTAACATTACTACTGTTTATTATTGATAAACTTTCAGAAACATTTACTTTGAATATACTATCTGGCGAAAAAAAACTATTAATTACTATAAAATTAGAGTTCTCAAATTTTATATCAGTCTCTTTTTCACAGGAAAATAATAGACAAATTATTAATAATATAACAGCTATTTCTTTCATAAGTTTTAGAATTTAATACTATAATTAAGATATGGTAAAATTGGAAATAATGTAACTTGTTTCACTTTTGTGGTTTGAAATAAACCAGGTAGCGATTTGTCAACATCTACATAATAATAAAATGGATTTTGCTTATTATGAGATATATTCAAAACATCGTCCTATACTGACCCTGTAAGTTATATTATTCTTGGTATAAAATTATGTGATTCGCATTTATATGTTTTAAATATTATAATTTCGTATTCATCACAAAAAAATAAAAGAGACCGTATAAAAAACGGTCTCTTTAGAATTCAATTATATATTATTACAAAATAATAATTTAAAGATTACTGTGGGTCTGCCGTATCCCAAAAAATTCGAGTTAATAAATCATCTCCACCAATTGCACTGGCTGCTGCATTATAATTAGTAGAATTAAGAGTTTGCTCGTTGATAGGATATGTAAATCTTGTTGGTACTGGTCCGTCTGTGGCTGCTTCTGGTGCAACGTTCATCTGCGGATAATCCAATCTCCTATATTGAGTATATCCAACAAAACCACGAGTATAAAATGAAATATAAGATTGTGTTCCTATTACTTCCTGCCAAGTTGCTGTCTCTGTCGCTGTTGTATAATCAACTGCTGGAAGTGCAAGATATGCTTCTGCTTCGTCTGTTGTTCCTCCCCAAAATAAGATAGAAGCTCTAATTGCCTCATTGTATGCATCTTCGACTGTTTGTTCTACTGAAAATCCTCTTACTGCCGCCTCAGCAATGTAAAACTGAATTTCAGAATAAGTCATCAAAATACCAGGAAAAGAAGCTGCTTCAATATTCGAGTGAATATGAGAATACGAAGGATAAGAACTACTCTCACCATAACGACCTCCGTCATAATGCTTTACAGTAGCGTCAAACTCATCTGCAACTGGTGTAAGAGTAAACGGGACTTCTTTATAAACCATTGAATCGCTGCCTGTCGAACTTGTATATATCAAATATCTTCCAACTCCGCTTACAACAGTTGTATCCAACAATACATCATTTTCATCTTTTTGAAATGAAAAACCAACAGGGTTCTGTATGTAATAAAATAATCTTGGGTCTTTATAATTGTTCAACAAATCAATAATTGTATTCGTTGGAACAAAGTCTTTACGTCCACTTAATACCAAGTCTTCATGCAAAGGATTAGTATTAGGAGCCGAGCCTTGATAAACCAATAAAGCATTGTCCTCTGCCGAGGTAAAAACACCAGCAGCTATGGCTGCTTCAACATTTGTTTTAGATTTAGAAGGATTTACATCTGCAAGGTGAATAGCAATTTTTAATTTAAGTGAATTTGCAAAGGTAATCCATGAAGCTACATCACCGTCATAAATAATGTCAGCAGATACAAAACTATTACTGCTTGCATCCATTCCAGCAACGGCAGCATCAATTCTCGTAAGAAGGTCATCATAAATTGTAGCTGCATCGTCATAAACAGGACTTATGTTTTCTGTATCGAGAGTTTGTGTATATGGCACATTACCAAAAATATTTACCAAATTATGATAAGCATAAACTTCGAGCAATTCAATAATCATTAACTTATTATTTTTTTGTTCATCAGTCTCTGTCGCCGTTAATGGGTCTTCTGTTATTAATTTTTTGGCTTCATCAAACGATTTAAGAACTAAACGATAATATGTATCAAAAGCAAAATCAGCAATCGTTCTGTTTACAATATCATAGTTTGCCTCGTCTGTATAAGTAGTTTCTGTCCAATATTGAGCAAACAATTTCCAAACATTTAAGTTTACGTTTGTACTTGATATCTGGTCTAATAATTCTTTTTGTCCGTTTGAGAACAAATACTCTCCATCAACCTTCATAGGGTTCTTCTCATCTGTATTAAAATCCTCGAAATCCTTAGTACAAGATATAGAGAATGCTAATAAAACTATTAAAATTAAATATATTTTTTTCATATTTTTTTTTATTAAAATGTTAAATTAATGTTAAAACCAATGTTTCTTGTTGTCGGCATAACTCCACTTTGCCATCCTTGTATATTTCCTGCTCCTTGTGATGCTTCTGGGTCGGCATGAGGTAAGTCTTTATATAAAATCCATAAATTTGAACCAACAATACCTACACTTGCTCCGCTTATAAATGTTTTGCTAAACATTGATTGAGGTAAACTGTAAGTAAGAGATAACTCACGCAATTTTACATAAGTTGCATCGTATATAAAACCAGCATTAGGATTTCGAGACCATCCCCAAACTCTAAATGTTTCACCTGGTGTACGTTGAATATTTGTTTCATAAGAGTCGTATTCACCATCTCCATCGTTATCTATTCCAACAACTCCGTCAAGTATCATACCACCGCTGTTTGAAGCATAAGTTCCGTCTTCGTTCTCAACTATTGGAGACCTTACAGGATTTCCAAGCTCATTATTATAAACTGTTTCTTCGTATAAACCTGTTCCCATTCCGTACCATTGATCAAGTGAGAATATACTTCCACCCATTTGCATATCTATTAACAAGTTTAATGTAAATCCTTTAAAACTTATTGTGTTTCCAAAACCTGCGTTCCAATCTGGTTGAACATTACCAAGTATCTTATCAGAAGTACCTGTTTTTTCGTAATAACTATTTGAACCAACAACTTTTTGTCCATCAGGAGAATAAACATAATCAGTTCCTTGAATTACACCATAAGGTTCACCTTCACGAGCGTTTATTGTTACACCGCCTTGAAGACTTGTTAATTGCAAATTATCTATATCGTCTCCAAGAGAAACAACTTCATTAATATTTTTAGCCCAGTTTAAAGTTATATCCCAAGAAAAACTTGAACTTCTAACTGGAGTTAATCTAAGCATTATTTCTATTCCTTTGTTTTCTAATTCTCCAATATTTACATATTTTGATCTATAACCAGTTACTCTGGAAATAGCCAAAGGTATTACAGCATCAATAGTATTTGTTTTGTAAGCAGCTAAATCAAGACCTATTCTGTTTTTTAATAAAACAAATTCAATTCCAGCTTCTGAGCTTGTTGAAATTTCTGGTTTTAAATCTGGATTATTTTTTGCTCTTGGAAATTCAACAAGAGTATTTCCATCAAATGGCGATACTATACTGTATGTATCATTAACTCGTCCCCAAGGGGCATCATTACCAACTTGTGCGTAACTTAATCTTACTTTACCAAGGTTCATCCATTGTGCATCTATTATTTCGGAAAATAAGAAACCTAATGAAGTTCCCCAGTAACCGTATCCATTTTCATCGGTTGGCAAAGTAGATGAAATATCATAACGATAAGTACCGTCAATGAACAACATATTTTTAATACCAAAAGAGACACTTCCCAAAATACCGTCGACTCCTATTTGTTCAAAATCTTCCTCAGGTGGTAGCATCGGCGAAGCACTATTACTTAGAGCGAAAACCTCAGGTACTGCCAAACCACCATTCGTAGCAGAGAATACTTCATGTTTAGTACTTCTTCTCATACTTGTTCCTACCATTGCATTAAAATTGATATCTTCTGTTAAATTTTTGTTAAATTTTAACATTGCATCAAAATTTGTTTCAGTAAAAAGAATCTCTCTTCGTGCATAACCAGATTGAACATCCAAACGAGAAAGTCCAACACCAAATTCACCTGCAACAGAACCTATTGCTTTTCTTTCTTCTTGTAGAGCGTTGTAGTGGTCGAGTGAATATCTTGCCATAAAACTAAGATTATCTGTAAGTTCCCAGTCTAATTGAGTATAACCTATTAATCTGTCTCTCTCGTCTGATTGATAATTTTCATATCTTGCCCAGTATGGATTATCCCAATAAATTGGTGCTAAATTATCTTCGCTTGATGGGTTCCATGTCATATTTGTTTTTGTCAAATTGTAATAGTCTTCTTGCATTTTCATATCCACACCAAGATTGTACCACTGACGGAACATTGACATAATATTATCTGAATATCCAGTATGATTACGTCCTACAGATTTAGCGTTCACATAATTTGTTGATGCTGAGACCGTAATTTTATCTGTTAAATCATAAGAACCGCTAAAACTTATGCTATTTTTCTTTATCGAACTGTTTGGTAATATACCTGTTTGGTCTGTGTTTGTGTACGACAAACGAACAGCCGAAACTTCTGTCCCTCCTGCTACATTAAAGCTGTTTGTTATTGTACGTCCTGTCTCAAAAAAGTATTCAGGTCCGTTAGCTCCAACAATGTAAGGTGATTTTTTCATATACGTAGGTGACTCAGGAAAGAATGAATCCCATTGGTACACCATAAGTTCTGAATTAAAAGGAGAACCCATCGATGCATCTTCTGTTGAAGGTATTACATAATCGTCTATTCCGTCTCCATCAAAATCTCTGAGCTCAAGACCAGGATAATCACTATCGCTGTAATATGGTCCGTATCCTGCACCGTATTTATTTTGATATTTAGGAAAAGTATTCTCGTCCATCACATGAAACATTGTGCTATGATTTACACCAACAGTAACATTGTTTTTTCCTTTTTTTCCTTTTTTTGTTGTAATCAAAATAACTCCGTTTGCTGCACGTGAACCATATAGTGCAGTCGCAGCAGCACCTTTAAGAACAGACATGTTCTCTATATCATTCGGATTAATATCAGACACTGGACTTCCATAGTCATAACCGCTACGTCCACTTACTTGATCCTTAGTATTGGAATTAAAGTCATTTACAGGAACACCGTCTACTACAAAAAGTGCCTGATTATTACCAGTCAAAGAAGAAGAACCTCTAATTAAAATATTAGAACTTCCGCCCATGTTAGAATTGTTTTTAATCTGAACACCTGATATTTTACCAGAAATCGAGTTAATAACATTATCACTTTTGGCACGATTTAAATCAGAACCGCTTACGTCTTGTACTGAATATCCAAGAGATTTTTTATCTCGTGATACTCCTAATGCTATCACAACAACTTCATCAAGTGCAGTATCCGATGCTTCCATCACAAAATTAACTACATCTCCGCTAATCGCAACTTCCTGAGTTTCCATACCGATGTATGAAAATATCAAAAACTCTGAGCCATCAGGTGCTTCTATTGAATAAGAACCGTCTGCACTAGTCATTGTTCCTATGGTCGTACCTTTTACTGAAACACTGACACCTGGCAATCCTGTGCCATCATCACCTGTTATTGTTCCTGTAATAGTCCTTTGTCCATAAACTTGCAATCCAATAATTGAAAAAACTGCAAATAGTAAAAATAATTTTCTCATAAACAAAAAATTAAAAAATTAAAAAAATAAATACAAAATTAGTTTTTATATTTTAATATACAAAAAAAAACATGAGAAAAGTCATGTTTTTTTTTTATATGTAAATGAAATTTCTATGTTAAATAACAGTTATTCAATTTATTAAATAATTATAATTTTTCACTAAAATTAAGTAATTGTTTGCTTATTTGTAATAAATATAAACAAAAATCTTGCTTTTTATTTTTTGTATAATGATTTTGGCGGACAATTTATAGTGAACAATGTATTAACTTATTTTTGATTATATATTTCAGTAATTTAGGTTATTAACATAAAAATAAATCATACTTGATTATCAATATGTTCTGTTTTTAGAACTATTAATGAACGAAAATTAAATAATTTATAATTGTTTGTGTATTTTATTCATAATTTAATCAAAGCTCTTTATCTATTTTTAGTAGTTGTTTTTTTATATTTTTTAGGGTTCTAATTATTTCAAAATTATTTATTGTATCATATTTGTTTTCGGCTATTTTTTTTTTAGCTCCTTTTAAAGTCATTCCTTTTTCTTTTACAAGATGATATATTAAATGTATATTGTCAATATCTTTTGGTGTAAAAAATCTATTTCCATTTTTATTCTTTTTGGGAGTTAAAATAGAAAAATTACGTTCCCAATATCTTATTAATGATGTATTTACATTAAATATTTTTGCAACTTCACCTATTGTAAGGAATAATTTTTCTTTGTTTATTTTTTGTTTTTTCATTGTTATAAATTTAATATTTATTAATCAGAAAGACAAATATCTTATTTTCTCAAAAATTTTGTTATTAATTATACTAATTTATAAGATTTTTATCTTCGTATTTACTCAACTCAAGCATTGAAACTGTTCCCGCCATTGCAGATAAAATAGCAACAAAAGCAGAAATAGCTATTCCACAATAAGGAATTATCAGCGCAAGCGAAAAGAAACAGCCATTTGTAATTGCTACCCATTTATATTTACGAACATATTTTACACTTTCTTTTACATTTCGTTTTTGTCTTTCGTTTGCGAAATCCATGTAAGAGAAACCAAAAAAATAAGCACTCACAAAAAACATAAAAAACGCTACAAACCAACCTATTACGGGAATAAAACTTATTATAAACATAAACAGTACGATAAGAGTTTCTAACAAAATGTTTCTTATTGAAAGTATAATTCCTCTCATAACATCTTTAAAAACTTGTTTTAATTCAAATTTAGAATCTATATTTCCTCCGATTGTAAGATAATTTTCGGTTTTTTCTGAAACTATCGAAAATAAAGGCGAGAGTACTGTAATTATAATATAACCGCCGAGATAAATAAAAACAATAAAAAACATAATATACATCAACATAGATATCAATCCTGAAACGGCTCCTCTTAACAATTCCGCACCCCAGAAATCAGCGCCTTGCAAAGCAATCTTATCAATTACAAAATTTCTTGATATTTTTGCAAAATCGAGGATATAATCAGTTCCAAGCCAAAATATAATTATATTTAGTAATAACGGAAATAATAAAAATTTTGCAAATTCCTTTTTAAAAATCAAATTCCATGCTTTTGAATATCCATTAATACCAATTTTAATTTGTTGTCCAACAGTCATTTTTATATAAATTATAATTATTAAATGTAAAATTTTGAAGCTCTTCTTCTCTACAATTAAAACCAAATACTACTTTGTGTAATTTTCACCAATTTATGAAATATTTATTTTTTAATTCCTCAGATAAATTTTCAAATAATTTATGGTTCATCAATTTTTTCTTGTTATTTTCTCCGTTAATATTAGAAATTATCACTCTTCCTTCGTCTTTTTTATATATATTTAAAAAATCATCTAACATTCCAATAATTGTTAGATTTCCTTGTTTTACGAGTTCTGAATATTTTGTTAAAGCTAATCTTATTTGATAATCAACATTTTGTTCTACAGCTTTTATCCAGATACTTTCTTGGTCATCATTATTATTTATCTTTACCATTTTTAGCGGAATTGCAAGATGATTAAGTTCTTTGATAATATCAAATGATTCGTTTATATAATTACTCATTCCTGCTTTTATCGCACCGCAATGTGTGTGTCCAAGTATTAACAATATCGGAGTTTTTAAATGATAAATACCGTAATCTATTGAACCGAAGTTAGATAAAACTTGATTTCCTATATTCCTGATTACAAATAATTCATCTGTTGTTTCTATTCCGAAAATACTTGTTTGCACTCTTGCATCGGAACAAGTAACGAGTGTAACAGATGGCGATTGTGCATCTTTAAGTTTTTCAAAAAACTCTTGTTCATGCTCATTTACGTATTTATTATTTCCATTTATCAAATATTTAATAATATCTTTCGCAGTATTTTTCATATTTAAATTTATTTATTCTTAAATAATATTTTATACTTTTAACAATATCTTCGCCAAAATAACAAATAAATTTGTATACAAAAAAAGAAAGGTTATA
>JAOZMB010000097.1 GCA_029934515.1 Bacteroidales bacterium | reverse complement strand
TTACAATGGCTATTACGGAGATGATAATCAATATTCTCATACAGTAAATTCGGCTGAGGTTTATCTTGGTTTACCTCGCTCTTTCAATGCTGGAATAAGATTTAGTTTTTAATAATAATTCAATTATTTGATTGACAAGAAAAGAGTTTCACTTTGAGTGAAACTCTTTTTTTTGTCAGTCAATAACAAATTTTCCATTAACTTATTATGGCAGAAGCATCAAAATATTTAAGTGCTGAAAATCAAGGAATTACTATTTTACAAATATAAAAACTAAAAAATAGAAACTAACCACTAACAACTAACAACTAAAAACTAACAACTAAAAACTATTTATTCCCATTCTATTGTAGCTGGTGGTTTTGAACTTATATCATAAACAACTCTATTTATTCCTTTTACACGATTAATTATTTTATTTGAAACTTTTGCAAGGAAATCATGCGGAAGGCGTGACCAGTCTGCTGTCATTCCGTCGGTAGAATTTACGGCACGCAAAACTAATGTGTTCTCATAAGTACGTTCATCACCCATAACGCCTACCGACCTGACTGGAAGCAAAACCGTAACTGCTTGCCAAACAGAGTTATACAAATTATCTTCTTTCAATGAATTTATAAATATATCATCAGCTTCTTGTAGAATTTTTATACTTTCTTTTTTTACTTCGCCAAGTATTCTTATTCCAAGACCAGGGCCAGGGAAAGGATGTCTATAAAGTATTTCTTTTGAGATTTTGAGTGTTTCTCCTACTTTACGGACTTCATCTTTAAAGAGCAAATTTAATGGTTCTACGATTTTTAATTTCATAAAATCTGGCAAACCTCCAACATTGTGATGCGATTTTATTGTAGATGATAGTCCGTTTACAGAGATGGACTCTATAATATCTGGATATATTGTTCCTTGTGCCAGCCATTTTATTTCTGATAATTTGCTTGCTTCTTCGTCGAATACTTCAATAAATACGTTTCCAATTATTTTTCTTTTTTGTTCTGGGTCGCTTATTCCTTCGAGCCTTGATATAAATTTATCTTTTGCATCGACTCCCTTAATATGCAAACCCATACCTTTGTATGATTGCAAAACTGTTACAAATTCATTTTTTCGCAACAAACCGTTATCTACAAATATACAGTTCAAATTTTTACCAATTGCTTTGTGAAGCAGTACGGCGGCGACAGTTGAATCGACTCCACCAGATAAACCGAGAACTACTTTATCGTTTTGCAATTTATTTTTTAGAGCTGTTACAGTCGAACTTACAAATGAATCTGGAGTCCATTCCTGTGAACATTTGCATATATTGATTATAAAATTTTCCAACAATTTTTTCCCTTCGCTTGTGTGATAAACTTCTGGGTGAAACTGCAAACCAAATGTATCTTCGCATTCAATTGAGTACGCTGCAATTTCAATATCTGTTGTACTTGCAATAATTTTATAATTTTTATTTAGGTTTGTTATTGTATCTGCATGCGACATCCAAACCTGAGTATTAATTTTAATTCCTTTAAAAATCGTATTATTTGTATCAATAAATTTCAAATTTGCACGTCCATATTCTCTATGTTTTGCCTGTGCAACTTTACCTCCATATTTTTGTGCAATATATTGTGCACCGTAGCATATTCCCAGAAGGGGTAATTTTCCTTTAATATTCGACAAATCTGGAGCAGGTGCTTTACTATCACGAACAGAAAACGGACTGCCCGAAAGTATAACACCTTTAATATTTTTATCAATTTTTTTTATTTTATTATAAGGTAATATTTCACAATATACGTTAAGTTCTCTTACTTTCCTTGCTATCAACTGTGTGTATTGTGAACCAAAATCAAATATCAATATTTTTTCTTGCATATATTTATAATTCTAAATTACTGCCATATTATAACGTGGCAAAATTAGGTATGTTTAATAACATAACAAAAAAACTTTACATTTTTTTCTATAAAATACAATTATTTTTTTTAATAAAAACATAATAATTAGTAATACAAAAAAATTCTATAGATTTTATTTTTACTAATAGGTTGTTTTCCAAGTAGTAACGAGTTATTCATTATTTAATTTGTTCATTAATTTAATTATCAATTTAGAGTGGTGCTATTTCATATTTTAATATGTGTAATATATTGATAAATTTAAATATTAATTTGTATTATTTTTTAGTTATTTTTGTAAAGTTTTTTAATATTAATAATATTAATAAAAATATGGCAAATTTAGATTTGAATAAGTACGGAATAATAGATGTAAAAGAGATTTTTTATAACCTTTCTTATGAAGAACTTTTTAAGCATGAAACGCATCATGATTTAGAAGGATTTGAAAAAGGCTATTTAACCAAACTTGATACTATAACTGTTGATACTGGGATTTTTACTGGACGTTCTCCCAAAGATAAATATATTGTAAAAGAAGAAGAGAACGAAAAAAATATCTGGTGGCGAAACAAACATCGTCCAGCGTCAGATAATAAACCTATTTCATGTGAGGTATGGAATGATTTAAAAAAATGTAGTTTAAATCAATTATCAGGAAAAAAATTATATGTACAGGACGGATATGCTGGGGCTAATGAAAATACAAGAATAAAAGTTCGTTTTATTGTAGAGGTTGCGTGGCAGGCACATTTTGTAAAAAATATGTTTATTAGACCAACAGAAGAAGAGCTTGAAAATTTTGAACCGGATTTTGTTGTTTTTAATGCTTCGAAGATAAAGAACCCTAATTGGAAAGAGCAAGGATTGAATAGTGATGTTTATGCTGTTTTTAATTTAAAAGAAAAAATGGCTTGTATTGGAGGTACATGGTACGGTGGAGAAATGAAAAAAGGTATATTTTCTATAATGAATTATTACTTGCCGTTAAAAGGAATCGCGGCTATGCATTGTTCTGCAAATGTAGGTAAAGATGGTGATACAGCTATATTTTTTGGACTCTCTGGAACAGGAAAAACGACTCTCTCGGCAGACTCCAAAAGAGCATTAATAGGCGATGATGAACATGGCTGGGATGATGATGGAATTTTTAATTTCGAGGGTGGTTGTTATGCAAAAACAATAGACCTTGATTCCGAGAAGGAACCAGATATTTACAATGCAATAAAAAGAGATGCTCTTCTTGAAAATGTTGTGTTCGATAAGAAAGGTAGAATTGATTTTACAGATGGTTCAAAAACTCAAAATACTCGTGTTTCATATCCTATATATCATATTAATAATATTGTGAAACCAGTATCTAAAGCAGGACATGCTTCGAAGATAATTTTTCTGACAGCTGATGCTTTTGGAGTATTACCACCTGTGTCTAAATTAACTCATAATCAAACAAAGTATCACTTTATAAGTGGATATACGGCAAAAGTTGCTGGTACGGAACTTGGTATTAAAGAACCAATTCCTTCGTTTTCTGCTTGTTTCGGAGCTGCATTTCTTTTGTTGGATCCTATAAAATATGCAGAAGAGTTAATTCGTAAAATGGAAATACATGGTGCAACAGCATATCTTGTAAATACAGGTTGGATAGGCGGCGCATACGGAACAGGAAAACGTATTGATTTGCCTTCTACTCGTTCAATTATTGATGCTATTCTTGATGGTTCGCTTGATATGGCTGAAACAGAGAATTTACAAATTTTTAATCTTGCAATACCAAAAGAAGTAAAAAATGTGGATAGTAAATTGTTAAACCCTCGAAATATTTGGGAAAAACAAGAAGACTGGGACAAGGCAGCAAAAGGATTGGCTAAAAGATTTATTGACAACTTCAAATTCTTTACAGACAACAAAGAAGCTGCACAACTTGTAAAAGATGGGCCACAATTATAATTTTTAATCAATTTTTTTATAACACAAAAATAGTGACTTTATGTATTTTTGAAAAGTTTTTTAATAGATATTAACATCTCAAAATTATATTAAAGTCACTATTAATTTATGATATAAAATTAAAAAAAATTCTATTTTGCATGATATAAATAGTCATACAAAAAATTCTTTAAACTTACTACAAATTTATCTAAACCCTGTTGGCGAACCAACTCTGTCCATTGCACAACGGAAACCTATATCGTCTTGAGCTTCGTTTTCTTTCAAAAAACGTCGGTTACCCGGAACTAACCAGTAGGCTTTATCTCTCCATCCTCCACCTTTATAGACTCTCGTACTGTCTGTAATTAATGTTGACATTCCTACATGCTTTTCATTTCCTTGTTTATACATTCTTTCAGAATCTTCTGTTCCTGCAGCAAGCCAATCGCCGTCTCCAACACTTGATTGAACATCACCATCTCCATAATTTTTATTATATGCTTTTTTATAGTTACGTCGATTCATACTCTCTTCGTCTGTCATTCTTCTGTAAGGTATCCTTCCTATGCTGTCTTTTGGAACAAAAGTACCGTCATCGTTTCTTTCTTTTACTTTAAAAACATTACCTCGCATTGGATTGAAGTCTTCATTATCAAGCGATGAGCTTGGACGATATACGTCATGTACCCATTCGTTTACGTTGCCTGCCATACAATATAATCCAAAATCGTTAGGCCAATATCTATCCACAGGAACTGTTATCGAACCTTTGTCGTTCAGTGCACCTGCAATACCCATCATATCTCCTCTTCCTCTTTTGAAATTTGCCATAAACTGTCCAAGATTTGCTTTTGTATCTCTTCTGAGATAATGACCGTTCCATGGATAAAGCTTGTGTGCCCAGATTCTCTCTGGCGATGTTTCAGAATTACCCTTCAAAGAAAGTGCAGCATATTCCCATTCTGCTTCTGTTGGTAGTCTATATCGAGGAAGCAAAATTCCGTCTTCCATTTTAGCTGGACGGTCGCCTTCGCCTGTTAATGTTGGCAGATTCTGGTTTACAGTACCTATATACTGTCCCGCGAGATAAGCATCTGTATTAAAGTTATTATCACCGCTTTGATTTTCAGGGTCATGATTTAAAATACCTTCATCAATCAATATCTGCTCGTTCACGCGGTCAGTCCTCCATTCACAATATCTTACAGCCTGTTGCCAATTAACACCAACAACAGGATAATCATTATAGGCTGGATGCCTTAAATAATATTCTACCATTGGTTCGTTGTATGCTAATTTTCTTCTCCACACAAGAGTATCAGGTAAAGCATCACCGTGAATTTTTGGCATATCAACAAAAACACGATTTAGCCAATTAAGATATTCTCGATAATCAACATTTCTAACTTCTGTTTCGTCCATATAAAATGATGAAACAGTTACTCTTCTGTTCTGATTATCCCAAGTGAACGTCACGTCTTGCTCAACTCTTCCCATCTGAAATGCACCACCTTCTATAAGTACCAAACCTGGACCTGTCTCTTGTTCTACGAAATCAATTACTTCGAAACCACCGTTTTCTGAGTCATTGTATGTCCAACCTGTTGTCTGCGAAACTCCATCGCCACCACCTCCGCTGCCGAAAAAACCGCAAGATGATATAACAAACAATGTTGCGATTAATAATGCCGGTAAAAAAAAATTCTTTTTCATAATTAATGATGAATTTAATATTAATTAACAAAATAAAAAAATAATAATTAGAAATTAAAAAAATAATTGAAAATTACTAAATACTACTTAATATGCCAATTAAGTATAAAAATAAAAAAATTAATCCTGTATATTTGGATTAAGTTATTTTTTCTTTTAAATAAATAAAAACAACTAAAAAATTAAAATTACACTCTTTATTAATATAACTATTTTTACCTACAATATATTGTATTGTTATTTTTTCTTTTTTTTATACAATTAATTTTAAAGAAAAGAGAAATACGATGTGAACTCAACAATATATTATAATATTCCGAAAACATTATATCGTAAGTATATGAAAATCTGATATTTTTAATAAAAACTTCAAATGTAAATATAGGTGTAAATGTATGAAATTTAAGATTATGTTTTATATAAAAGCTCGTTAAAAAATATTTTTTTTTCAAAATAAACCCGTAACTAAAATAATTAAAAAACGACTGTTTGTTGTATATTATTTCTGGAATTATTGTAAGTTTACTTTCTTTTTTTTTTATATTATTAATTAATAGAACTTTGCCAGCATGAATTGTCAGCTTAAATGGTATAATATTATTTTTTTTTGAAAAAATATTGTTTAAATGATGTAAGGCTGTTCCCAGTCTATATTTTTTGGATATAAAAATAAAAGCAGTAGCAAAATCTATTTTTTTTTCTACAGGATATGAAATATTTTCAGATGTATTTAATGAGACCTCTGACAAAATAGGGTCTATCATATCATTAAAAACTAATCTTTCTGTGTTAATATTTTTTTGAATATAATTAACCTGAAATGCAAAGTTAAGTTTTTTTCGTTTTCTAAATTTTATATGATATGAATATGTTACTCCAGCTGTGATATTATTAATAGTGCCTTTGCCTTGCGAATCGTTTAAAATTAATAAAGCAAGACCACCACTAATTTTTTTAAAATATTGATTGTAAGAGACAGCATAAAAATCATTTACAAATAATTTTTTATAGTTAAGAGTTATCTCTGGACAGATGCCAAGACCAGCAAATGCTGGATTAAAATAAATTTTTTCAGCATAAGGATATGAGAAGTCAGCATCCTGCGAAATCAATCCATGTATAGAAAAAAAATATATACTCAATAGAAATAATATTCGTTTGTTTTTTTGCAATTATATTTATTTTTATGTTTTATGAAGATATTGAAAATTATTATATGTTTTTTTATCAAAAGCATTGCACAAAGTTAATAAGATTTATTATTATTGCAAATAATTAAGATAGACCTTGTATAGTTACAAAAATTATAAAAATGTTTGATTTTGATAAAATATTAGTTGTTATTGTTTTAATTTTCCTTGTCGTATCATTGTACAAAGAGATAGTAAGTCCTGTTATGACTTTTATAATCTCGGCAATTGTGTTGGGAGTTACAAAAGTTTTAGAACCATCGGAAATACTTGACGGTTTTGCAAACGAACAAATTGCTGTAATTGTTATGTTGCTTTTACTTGGCGATATTTACAGACAAACATCTGTTCTTGATATTGTTTTCGATTATGTTTTTAAGCGGTCTAAATCTATGAAGAACTTCACTATAAGGATGATGTTTCTTGTTGCACCCTTGTCTGCATTTCTGAACAATACGCCACTTGTTGCACTTATGATGCCTTATGTTCATAATAGAGCAAAACATTTTAACGAAGCCGTCTCTAAATTAATGATACCGCTTTCGTTCGGAGCTATACTCGGTGGTTGTGCAACATTAATAGGAACGTCAACAAACCTGATAGTAAATGGTTTGGTAACCGACCAACAAATTATTCCTAATTTATCTGGTTTAGATATTTTTGATTTTGCAGCAGTTGGTATTCCTATGATTTTTATTGGTATTTTATATATGCTATTTTTTGGTCAAAAAATGTTGCCAGAAAGACAAGGTGTTATTAAAGATATACCTTCTATAAAAAGAAAATATATTGTTGAGGCACGTATTAAATTAGGAAGTAATTTAATTGGAAAAACAATAAGCGAAGCTGGTTTACGAAACCTTGAAGGTCTTTTTTTATTTGAAATATTAAGAAAAAATATTCGTATTACAGCTGTACCAAACGATACTATTTTGTGTGAAGAGGACATATTGTTATTTACTGGAAATACAGATTCAATTGCCGATTTTGTGAACTCTAAATCTGGTTTGATAATACCTTCTCTTGGTATGTTTGCACGGAAAAAAAATACCGAAGTTATTGAAATAGTTATTTCTCATAATTCAAAATTAATAAATAAATCATTAAAAGAGGTTAATTTTAGAGCAAAATTTGATGCAACGGCAATCGCAGTACACAGGAACAGTGAAACTTTATCTGGAAAACTTGGTTCTATAGAACTTCGAGCTGGCGATGCTGTTTTGTTGCTTGCTGGGACTTATTTTGAAGCTAGAATAAAAAGCACAAATGATTTTTATCTTATTTCACGAGTAAAAGAAATTAGACGAATTGGTGTTTGGCGAACAACTTTCCTTGTAGCTGGTACTTTTGCTGTAATAATATTTTCGGCATTTGAAGTTATTAAACTTTTTAATGGAATGCTTGTACTTTTGACGAGCTTAGTTTTATTGAAAATTGCTCGTCCCAAAGACCTCACAAAAAGTGTAGATTACGAGCTTGCTCTGATTATTGCATTATCGCTGGCACTTGGAACTGCGATGATGAAAACTGGTGTTGCAGATATTTTTGCAGATGCGATTATTTCGATATTTAGACCTCTCGGAAAAGTTGGAATACTTGCAGGTATTTATTTAATAACTTCTATTCTTGCTGCATTTATTACCAACAAAGCAGCTGTTGCTGTAATATTTCCTATTTCGTTAAGCCTTGCTATTGAATTAAATACAGATGTAATGCCTTTTATTCTTGTGGTTGCTTATGCGGCGGCGGCAAATTTTATGACCCCAATTGGTTATCAAACAAATCTGATGGTTTACGGGCCTGGTGGATACAAATACAAAGATTTTATTAAAGTCGGAACTCCGCTTACTGTTATTTATATGATTGCAACAATTACAATATTAAGTTTTATGTATTTTTAAGGATTACAATTTTTTTTTTTTTGTTTTTTAGACTATTCTGATAGTGTGAATATACTATTCTTTTCATATTTTTTTGCAAAAGCAATAATTTTGAATAAATTTGAAAAATTTTTGAAAAATATTATATACTATTTAGTATTGATATTCAATGTATTAAGTTTAAAAATATAGAATAAAATATATACTTCATTTTTTTTTATAATTTTATTCTAATAAAAATTTAAATTTTAGCAAAGATATTTTTATGTAAAATATCAAAAAATAATAATGATAGATAAAAAATAAATGCAAAAGGATATATTTACATTCAACAGAAAACATACTCCAAGATGGATTATATTGATAATAGATTTAATAATATCAATTGGTTCTATAATTTTTGCTTATTTGCTCAGATTCAATTTTGACTATAAAAATCAGCATTTTGAAAATATTTTAAATGTAATATTTTTTGTATCGCTTGTAAGACTTACATTGTTCATAATTACTCGTATGTATTCAGGCATAATTAGATATACAGGTACGCGAGATACTCTCAGGATTTTGCTTGTCGTTCTAATTAGTAATTTAATTTATATTATATCAAATTATATTAGTTATTTTTTTGTAAACGGTCAGTATATGATTCCGTTTTCAATAATACTTATTGATTTTTTTATTAGCATTTTTTCAATGACAACTTTCAGGCTCATAATAAAATCTTTATATGCAGAAGTAAATAATTTTTTGAAGGAAGAACATAAAGTAGTAATACTTGGTATTACTGAAAATGCGCATATTGTAAAACGTATTTTAACAAGAGATATTGATATAAATTATAAAGTTGTTGCATTTCTTGACCCATTTGATTTAAATCCTAAAAAACAATTAGACAGAGTCGTTGTTAGAAAATTAAAAGATATTGAGAAAATATTTGAAAAACATGATATTACTGATTTAATAATTGCAGAAGAAGAAATATTATTACAAAAAAAACAAAAAATTATTAACCTCTGTTTCAATATGAACATTAATGTTCGTACTATTCCGAGAGTAAATGAATGGATTAACGGTGAGCTTAGTTACAAACAAATAAGAAAATTAAATATCGAAGATTTACTGGGAAGAGCTACTATCCAACTTGATACAAAATTAATAAAAAAAGATGTTCTTAATAAAGTAATACTTGTTACAGGAGCGGCTGGTTCTATAGGTAAAGAAATTGTTTTTCAATTAACAAAATTTCACCCAAAAAAAATAATAATATTAGATCAGGCAGAATCTCCTTTATATTATTTAGAACTCGAATTATATGAAAAACAAAATTTTAGGAACTTTGAAATTGTTATAGGCAATGTTACTAACAAAATTAGAATGACTAAATTATTTGATAAATTCAAACCAGAAATAGTTTATCATGCAGCAGCGTATAAACATGTTCCGATGATGGAAAATAATCCTTCGGAAGCTGTTTATACTAATGTATTTGGTACAAAAATTATTGCCGATTTATCAGTAAAGTTTTCAGTAAATAAATTTGTGATGATATCTACGGACAAAGCTGTGAATCCGACAAATGTGATGGGTGCTTCTAAAAGAATTGCCGAAATTTATATACAAACATTCGAAAAAATATACAAAACAAAGTTTGTTACGACAAGGTTCGGGAATGTTCTTGGCTCAAACGGCTCAGTAATACCACGATTCAGACAACAAATAGAAGAAGGCGGGCCAGTAACTGTAACCCACCCAGAGATAACAAGATATTTTATGACAATTCCAGAGGCTTGCCAACTTGTCTTACAAGCTGGTTCTCTCGGAAAAGGTGGTGAAATATTTATTTTTGATATGGGAAAATCAGTGAAAATTGTAGACCTCGCCAAAAAAATGATTAAACTATCTGGACTACAACTTGGTAAAGATATTAACCTAAAATTTATCGGATTACGTCCCGGAGAGAAGCTTTACGAAGAACTACTCAACAATAAAGAAAATACAATACCTACAGAACATTCAAAAATAATGGTCGGAAAGGTCAGAAAATATAATCCAGATGATATCAGACCAGAGATTAATAAACTTATAATATTGTTGAATAAAAACAATAATTTTGAAATTGTAAAACAGATGAAAAAAATTGTTCCAGAATTTACAAGTAAAAATTCTATATTTGAAAATTTAGACAGATAATAATTATTTATTAATTGTTAATATCAATTAGTCCATCTGGTAGATTAAAGAAAATCTTTTTACAAGTTTCATCAATTTTTATTAAAAAATCTTTATTGACAGGTACTAAAATCTCTGTATTATTCTTGGAACGAACTTTTAAAATAGGATTTGAAGGTATTTGCAGATATTCATCAACCTTTCCTATAAAATTGTTATTATCAAATACATCGAAATTTATTATCTTGTCGAAAAAATCATTTTCTTTGTCTGAAATATTTTTTTTGTCTATATATACAAAATACGAAATTAGTTTTTTTGCCTCATCGTTGGTATTTATTTTTTCAAATTTTACAATCGCCGATTGTTTTTTATGAGGATAAATTTTATTATCGGAAACAAAAAAAGGAACTATTATACCTTCAATTTTTATAAAAAATAATTCTTTTTCTAAAATTCGTTCTAAATCAATATTAAATTTTAATAACAAACTTCCTTTATATCCATGTGTTCCTGTTATTTTTGCTATTTCTGTCAATTCGATTTCTGAAATATTGGGTCTTTTCATTAACTATTAAATATATGTTAAAAATAAAAAAAAGGCTAATGACTTTAAAAATATAACATATTGATAATCAAGTATGATTTATTTTTGATGCGTCTATCCTAATGAATTATTGAATTAATCTGTCAAAGATATAATAATTAATTGAATTAAAAAGCCAACTCGTGAACTAGCAAACAAAATAATAATTGCTAATTCGCACATTATTAATAGATTATGTTAATTTATAATTATTATAAATTAATTTTTTTTTTATAAATTTTAATTTTCACAAATAATTTATTAAACATAATTTATATTTTAAATATTTAATTTAATTTTGCACAAATTCTTAATAAGATTATTAATATAATTTATATTTCATATATGAAAATAAGAAAAAAAATTTTAATTATTGGCGCTGCTGGTCGTGATTTTCACAATTTTAATACTTACTATCGTGGAGTTGACCTTTTCGATGTTGTTGCTTTTACGGCAGCTCAGATTCCAGATATTGATGGACGAAAATATCCTGCCGAATTAGCTGGTGAATTATATCCAGATGGAATTCCTATTTATTCTGAATCTGATTTGCCAAGATTAATTAAAGAATTAGAAGTTGATATTTGTGTATTTTCTTACAGTGATGTAAAATACGGAAAAGTGATGGTGATGAGTGCTATTGTGAATGCAGCTGGTGCAAATTTTGTTTTGCTGGGGCCACGCGATACGATGATAAAAAGTACAAAACCAGTTATTTCGGTTGTTGCGACACGCACTGGTTGTGGCAAAAGTCAAACTTCTCGAAAGATAATTGAATATCTTATGAAAAAAGGTATTAAGGTAGTTGCTATTCGTCATCCTATGCCTTATGGTGACCTTGTTGCTCAGCGAGTTCAGCGTTATGCAGTTGTTGAAGATTTGAAGAAACATAAATGTACGATAGAAGAAATGGAGGAGTATGAACCACATGTAGTTCGCGGAAATGTTATATATGCGGGAGTTGATTACGAAGCAATATTAAGAGAAGCTGAGAATGATCCAAATGGTTGTGATGTAATTCTTTGGGATGGTGGGAATAATGATTTTTCATTTTATAAACCAGACCTAACAGTAACTGTTGCTGACCCTCATCGTCCGGGCGATGAGCTTTCTTATTATCCTGGTGAAGTAAATATGCGTCTTGCTGATGTTATTGTTATAAACAAAATGGATTCGGCTACTCCTGATGGTATTCAAATAGTTAGAGAAAATATTAATAAAGTAAATCCAAATGCTATTGTTGTAGATGGAGCATCACCAATAAGTGTTGATAATCATTTGCTTATAAAAGATAAAAAAGTTCTCGTCGTAGAAGACGGGCCTACGCTAACACATGGCGAAATGAAACTCGGAGCAGGAACAGTAGCGGCATTGAAATTTGGAGCTTCTGAAATTATTGACCCACGAGATTTTGTTGTTGGAAAATTAAAAGAAACTTTTGAAATATATCCTAAAATAGGAAAACTGATACCAGCAATGGGATACAGCGATGCGCAATTAAAAGACCTTGAAACGTCTATAAATAATATCGATTGTGATGCAGTTATAATAGGAACTCCAATTGATTTGACAAGAATAGTAAAAATTAATAAACCTACAACACGTGTTTATTATGATTTACAAGAAATAGGATTACCAAATTTAGACGGAATATTAACTGATTTTACAAAAAAATATAAACTGTAAAAAAATAATGACAAACGCATCAAAAACAAATCATTCTTGATTATCAACATTTTGATGCGTTTGACATAAACAAATGTTAAAACTTTTTTTATTACTAAACTTATTCAAGTGTTTTTGTGCTTGGGCGGTGAAAACACATCACAGGCGCAGTAATATGGATAGGTTTTAGACTGGGAGTAGGTGCTACAGTTTGTTTTTAGTTTGTGTTTAATTTATTTCTTCCCAATGTACCAGTTCCCATGTATTAT
>JAOZMB010000096.1 GCA_029934515.1 Bacteroidales bacterium | reverse complement strand
ATCAGGTGTAAACCAATTCGTAATTCATAATTTATAATTCGTAATTTACTAAATAACAGTTTATCAAAATAAAATAGAGCTTTCTAATTTCAAAATTTTCAAAAAAATATTGATGAAAAAATTAATAAGTACATTTGTAAAATATCCTTTTTATGCAAATATCATAATCGTGGTAATTATTTTTGGAGGAGGTTTTGCATATATGAACATGAAAAAATCTTTCTTCCCAGAAACAGCATCTCGATTTATAAATGTTAGCGTATTTTATCCAGGAGCTTCACCAAAAGAAATGGACGAAGGAGTAACAACAAGAATAGAGCAGGCGGTACGTAGCATAGTCGGAGTAAAAGAAATAAAATCAAATTCATCTGAAAATTTTACAAGTGTTACAATCGAAACGACAGGTGAATATGATTTAGATGAAACACTTGCAGATGTAAAGAACGCCGTAGATGGAATAAGTTCGATGCCATCGGCAGCAGAAAGACCTATTATAAACAAAAGACGTAACATGACAATGGCTGTTTACCTTAGTATTTCGGGAGAAACAGACTTGAGAAACCTGAAAAATTATGCCTACGATATAGAAGATGATTTTTTGGCATCAGGGAAAATTTCGCAAATAGGATTGGTGGGAATACCACCAATAGAAATTTCTATTGAAGTTACAGAGGAAAACTTATTGAGATATAATCTTACTTTCGATGAAATATCTAATGCGGTTACTATGAATAATAATGACATCTCAGCTGGAATGATAAAATCAAACCAAGAAGAAATTCTTATTCGTTCAAGGGCAAGAAGTGTAAAACCAAATGTTATTAGAGATATTATTATAAGAGCAAACCCAGATGGAAGTTTTTTATATATTAGAGATGTTGCTGAGGTTAAAATAAAATTTGCAGATGTCTCGAACAGCTTAAAAAAAAACGGTAAACAGGCTGTACAATTGTTGATAAATAAATTGCCAGACGAAGACCTCGAAGATATATCGGAATATGTAGCGACTTATGCAAAAGAATTTAATAAAACTCACAAAGACGTTGAATTAGTTGTCGATTTTAATTTTCTTTCAATACTATATAGTCGTTTGGAATTGTTGTACAGAAACGGTGGAACGGGCTTATTACTTGTCTTAATTTCGCTTGCTTTGTTCCTAAATGTGAGGCTCTCGGCATGGGTAGCATGGGGAATTCCATCGGCATTTCTAATGATGTTTGTTCTGGCAAATATTTACGGAATTACAATAAATATGATTTCGCTGTTCGGAATGATACTTGTAATAGGTATCCTTGTGGACGATGGAATTGTCATCGGCGAGAATATATTTTCGCATTTCGAAAAAGGAAAAAGTCCTGCACGTGCTGCAATAGACGGAACAATGGAAGTCGTACCAGCTGTTGTTACTTCTGTAGCAACAACTATGGTAGCTTTTACTCCGCTTTTGCTTATCAAACAAGGAGGAATGGAATTTATGTTTGAGATGGCATTTGTGGTTGTTTTCAGTTTGTTCTTCTCATTGTTTGAAGCCTTCTTTGTATTGCCAGCACATATTGGAAGCAGACACGTCCTAAAAAGAGACACAAAAAATAACAAAGTGAACTTCAGAAAAAAACTTAACGGTGCCGTTTTTTTTATGCGAGACCGTATTTATGGTAAATTTCTTCGGTTCAGTATAAGGTGGCGTTGGATAATGTTCTTTGTGCCGATTTCTCTAATTTTTATAACTGTTGGTTTGTTTGGCGGAGGATTTATTAAAGCTACATTTTTCCCAGCTATGGCTTTTGATATGTTTAATGTAGAATTTGCATTCAAACCCGGAAGTGGTGCCGAACAATCAGAAAAATATCTAATTAAATTTGATAAAATTGTATGGGAAGTTAATGACGAAATAAAAAAAGAATTTAACGATACCGCTGATTTTGTTACATATACGTATCAAATTTTGGGAAGCTCGTTCAACGGTTTGGAAAACGGCTCACACGCAGGAACAATTTTTGTTGGTTTAAGAGACATGGAAGGAGCACCTATATCAAGTTTTGATATAAGAAATAGAATTAAGAAAAAAATTGGTGAACAACCAGAATTAGAACGACTAAAAGTTGATACTCAGAATATGCGTTTTGGTTTTCCTGTTTCGTTAACATTGCTTGGAAAGGATCAAGAAGAATTAGAAAAAGCAAAAGATTTTTTAATCGGAGAATTAAGTAAAATTAAAGAATTGGATAACATAACTGACAATAATGCCGCTGGTATGCGAGAGGTTCTAATGAAATTGAAACCGAAAGCATATTTTCTTGGTTTGAATCATAATATTATAAGCAATCAGGTGAGGCAGGGATTTTACGGTGGACAAGCACAAAGGTTACAAAAAGGAAAAGACGAGTTAAGGGTTTGGGTTCGTTATCCAAAATCTGACCGCATGACAATCGGACAATTTGAAAATATGAGAATAAAAACTTTTGCTGGTGATTTTCCTATCTCTGAACTCGTAGATTACGATATAAAAAGAGGACCCGTAAATATAAAAAGATACAACGGGAAAAGAGAAATAACTGTTAGTTCAGGTCTTTTGAACCCCAAAACACCTGTTCCACCAATTATGGAACATATTAAGAAAAATATAGTTAAAGAATTAAAAATTAAATTTCCCAATGTTGTTATTGATTATCAGGGACAGGAAAAGAACAGTAAAGAAGCTATGGCTGAGATAATGAAATATTTTAGTGGTGCTTTCTTTGTTATTTTGCTGATTTTGATGTTACATTTCAAATCTGTTTGGCAGGCAATTATTGTGCTGATGATGATACCTCTCGGATGGCTCGGAGCTGTCTGGGGACACGGTCTGGAAAGTCACGCTGTATCTATGTTAAGTGCGTGGGGAATGGTTGCATTGTCTGGTGTTATTATCAACGATGCGGTTGTGTTCTTGTCGAAATATAACAGCAGGCTTCTGAAAGGAGATACAGTTAAAGAGGCTGTTTACAAGGCTGGGCTTGCACGTTTTCGTCCTATTGTTTTAACAACAATTACAACATCGTTGGGTCTGTATCCACTAATTTTGGAAAGTAGTTTTCAAGCTCAATTTCTTATTCCAATGGCAATATCGCTTGCATACGGAGTTATGATAGGAACAGCATTTATACTGACTTTATTTCCTGTTATAATATTGTGTCTAAACGATATAAAAGTTGGAATAAAACAACTCTGGACAGGAACAAGACCACGAAACGAAGACGTTGAAATTACAATTATTAACAGTAAAAGAACGATAAATTAGTTTTTAGTTTTTAGTTTTTAGTTTTTAGTTTTTAATTTTTAATTCTTAATTCTTAATTTCTATTTGTTAGTTTTTAGAACGATTAAAATTTACTATTTTCAAAATAGTAAACTTATTGATTTTTTTTACTTCAATATCTATCAAACAATTGTAAACTGTCGGCGTGGCTTTAATCCATTCCGACAGTAATTTATTATTTTTTCTCCCATTCAAAACCGTCTTTTTTGTCTTTAATAACAAAACCAAGTTTATTAAGTTCGTTTCTTATTTTATCTGCTGTTGCGAAATTTCTATTTTTTTTTGCTTCCAGTCGAGTATTAAGAATTAAATTAACAAGTTCTGCCGAAACATTATTAGTTAATTTTTCTTGTTTCGTTTTTTTTAAGCCAAGTATATCAAAAACAATATCAGAATATAATTTTATTAATTCGAGTTTATCTTTTTGATTTATTTTTTCTTTTCCTGCATGAATTGAATTTATCATTCTAATACCGTCAAACAAGTGCGAAATCAAAATAGGAGTATTCAAGTCATCATTTATAGCCGCAAAACATTTTTCTTTTATATTATTTATTTCAACGGTAGAATTTTTTTCTGTTTTTAATTTATTCAGAGTATCAATCCCATTAAACAAACGCATTAGACCTTTTTCAGAAGCTTTTAGTGCTTTATTTGAGAAGTCCAGCGGGTTACGATAATGAGCCTGCAATATAAAAAATCGAACAGTTTGTGGACTGTATGCTTGTTCTAATCTTTTATTATTTCCTGTAAATACATCGTTAAGAACAATAAAATTTCCAAGCGATTTGCTCATTTTTTGTCCATCTATTGTTATTAAATTATTGTGCATCCAATATTTTACAGTATCAGTTCCATTTGCGGCTTTTGATTGAGCTATTTCACACTCGTGGTGCGGAAACAGTAAATCAAGACCTCCTCCATGTATATCAAATTTTTTACCCAAATATTTTATTCCCATAACAGAACATTCAAGGTGCCAGCCAGGGAATCCTTCGCTCCATTTTGAGTTCCAACGCATAATATGTTCTGGTGCGGCTTTTTTCCATAACGCAAAATCAAAAGGATTTTTCTTTTCGCTTTGTCGGTCAAGACTTCTTGTATTTGTCTTTAAATCTTCGAGAACTCTTCCAGATAATTTTCCATATTCATTTGTTTTTGAATATTTTTCTACATCAAAATAAACAGAACCATTTATTTGATAAGCAAACCCGTTATCAATTATTTGTTCTGCCATTTCTATTTGCTCTAAAATATGTCCCGAAGCATGTGGCTCTATGCTTGGTTTGAGAGTATTAAGTTGTTCCATATCACGATGATAACTGTTAGTATATTGTTGCACAACTTCCATCGGTTCGAGCTTCTCCAATTTTGCTTTTCTTACTATTTTATCTTCTCCTTCATCTGCATCGTTCACGAGATGCCCTACATCTGTTATATTTCTGACGTACCTCACTTTATAAGCTAAATATTTTAAATATCTAAAAAGTACATCAAAAGTAATAGCGGGACGTGCGTGTCCGAGATGCGAATCTCCATAAACAGTCGGTCCGCAAACATATATACCCACAAAAGGCGGATTTATTGCTTCAAATTTTACCTTTTTGCGAACAAGTGTATTATAAATATACAAATTTGTATTCATTTTTTTGTTTTTCAATTGATGATAATATAAATGTGTCTCATGTTGAATAAAAAATAACACCAGACTAATGTTAAAATTATTGATTATCTTGTTTATGTTTATCAAACATTTGTCTAAATACTGAATTTAATTTTTTGTCAATATCAATATCAAGTTTTTTGTAAGGAATGTCAAATTTATCTAATATTTTTGTGAAACGTTTATATCCGTCTTTTGCTCTTAATTCTACCCACTCAACATTTAATTGTTCTGCTTGTTTTTTGTTTAAATCTGACATTTTATCAGCAACAAATAATTGACTTTTTCTTGCAAAAATTGCATCTGCACTTTCAGGATTTCCTTTTCCCATTAATTTTACTTCACAACGGTATTGTTTATTGCCGTTAAGTAAATAGAAATCAACTTCTCGCATTGAGATTATTTTTTTTGATTGGTCATAATATTTACTAGGAACGTCAAATATTTTGCAAAGTGTTTTCATCAAATATTTTTCTGTTCGTTTTCCTGCCGTTGACCATAATCCGCCACGTAATGCGGCTCGTTTAACTGCAAGTGTGTTGATTACAATTAAACTTTCATTTATATTCAAATCGACACTAACTCCGTGAAATTTTATTGTCAATGTTAAATTAAGTTCAGGTTCGACTTCAATCAACTGTTTTATAGCATTATACAAAGTATCATAATGTTCATTTGATGCTTTAATTACAATCTCTTTTCGTGCAGAATTATACATATTTGATATTGTTTTTTTATTCAATCCTGAATTAATTGCAATATCATTTGTAGGTAATTTTGGGTCTAAAAATTCCTTCTTATACCAGTCAATTGTAATATTTTTGTTTTTAAGTTTTGCATCTATAATTTTTTTGAAAAAATCAATCGCATAAGTTAAAAACTCTGCATTTATAAGAGTTACAATTTCAATTCTGTAATCTTGTCCTTTTATTAGTTTTCGGATAATATTTTTTATTACTTGGTCTATTAACGTCATTGTTTTATAGTTAGTTTAAATTCATTAAGAGTTAAAAATTTTGTTTTTCTTTCTTTAAAAATTGGATTTGCAATAATTCGGGCTTTTGATTTCATATATTCGAAATATCTTTCATTTTGTTCTGTCAAAAAGAACTGTCTTTTCAATGCTTTTGCTGTTCTTCCGAGTGTTCCGCTACCTGCAAATGGGTCAAAAATTAAATCATTTTCATAAGAATAATATTGTACAACTCTTTTGCAAAGTTCTACTGGAAATACTGCTGAATGAACCTTATCAAAAGTGGGGTCAATTTTCCAAACATTTGAAGTTTCAAAACCATCTGCAACTTTACTGTTATTAATAATTTTCGTGTCGTATTGTTTCATATTCCAGTCAAGAAGTTTTGTAGTTTCTTTTCTATAAACCATCAAATATTCAGTTATTGCGTTTGGTTTGTATGCAAGTGGTTTTCTGTGTTGTAAAAATCCACCTACACGATTTTTTACGCTTGCTTCTGGTTTTTTCCAAATAATATCATCTATAAATTCCCAACCATTTTTGACTAAATCAGCATGTATATCAAAAGGTATAGGATATCTTTTACTTGAATGCGATCTGCTAATTCTTGGTATTATTATTGGTGATGAATTTACTATTAAAAATCTGCCTGTTTTCGTTACTCGGTAAGTTTCCTTGAATACTTTTGACAAAAATTTCAAATATGCCTTATAACTCGGATAAATAGAATAATCTCTTGCGTTGTAATAAGGTGGCGATGTAAATGTCAAATGAATACTGTTATTTTCTACATTTTTTAAAATTTCTGTTACTTCACCATTTACTACAATATTTTTTAAATAATCATAAGTTTCTTTATGAGGCAGTTTGGGTTTTTCAGTTTTCTCATTTGCAAAAAAATCTTTTTTTATTACTGCTTTAACCATTTCATTTTCATGGTTTATTAATTCCTTTAATTTGTTGCTAATATTTTTTTCATTTTTAAAATGGAGTAATGCTCTTATGGCTTGACATACAATTTTGGGGTCGCTGTCATTTAAGCTTTTAAATAATATTTCTTTTGAATTGCTGGTTTTCATTCTTCCGATTGAAGATACAATTTCTCTTTTAACATTTGTATTTTTTTCTTTCATTAAAAATGCTGACAAAACAGGCAAGTATGTTGGGTTTTTCAGTTTACCTATATTTTTAACTGCCCAAAATCTAATTTTTGGATTATCTTTTCGCATCAAATCAATAAACAATGCGCCATCATAGTTATTAGGTAAATAACCTAAATTTTCAAGAATAAAAAGAATTGTTTTGCTATCTTTATATTCAGCAACTGCTTTGGCAACTGCTCCACTTCCATTTGATTTTAGTTCTTTTATATATTCTTTTGTTATCATCTATTTTTATTTAAAAACCACAAAGGTATAAATTTTTGCACTTTTCAGGTGTTTTCACTTGACAATGAAATACCACAACCAGTCAGTCAAATGCTGGTGAAAATACCTGTTGAGCGCAATTGCTTGTATTTCAGTTATTTTTAATTGTTATTTCGCATTATTACAAAAAATCCAATGCTTTTTTAATAGCTTTATTTATTCCGTCTGGATATTTTCCGCCAGCAGATGCAAAATTTGCTTGTCCTCCTCCTCCACCTTTTATTTCTTTTGATATATTTCTTATAATTTTTCCAGCGTTCAGATTACGTTCTTTTGTCAGATTATTTGAAATTAAAATTGTCAAATTTGCTTTTCCATTTATTTCAGCTCCTGCGACAAAAAACAAATTTTCTATATCTGCTTTTAGACGAAAAGCCAAATCTCGCAGTTGTCCAGCATTGCTTACTTCTATTTTTCCAGAGATAACATTTACACCTTTAATTTGTTTTATATCATTTTTCAAAGATTGTTTTATAATTTTAATTTTTTCATTTTCAAAGTTCTCAATCTTTTTTTTCAAAGTTTTGTTTTCTTCCAGAAGTTTTTCTATACTTTGTTTTATATTTTTAGAACTTTTAAAAATCTTTGTAATATCGTTCAAAATATCAAGTTTCTTAGTGATATATTTTTCGGTTGTAATAGATGTAATTGCTTCTATTCGTCTTATTCCTGCTGCTATTGCTGTTTCAGATATTATCTTAAAAAATCCTATTTTACCTGTTGCTTCCACATGATTTCCTCCGCATAATTCTATTGAATCAGCAAACTTAATAACTCTGACAATATCACCATATTTTTCGCCAAAGAGAGCGGTAGCTCCCATTTTTTTTGCTTCGCTTAGTGGTATTGTTCTGCTTTCTTCAAGTTTTATATTTAGTCTAATTTTTCTGTTTACATTATTTTCAACTTTCAAAATTTCGTTATCTGTCATTTTCCTAAAATGCGAAAAATCAAAACGTAAATGTTTTGTATCTACAAGCGAACCTTTTTGTTCTACATGTTTACCAAGAACATCTTGTAATGCTCTGTGCATCAGGTGTGTTGCCGAATGGTTATTCATTATAAGTTCTCGGTTTTGTTTGTTCACAACAGCATGGAACTTGCAACTAATATCTGTTGGAAGTTTTTTTGTTATATGAATAATTACATTATGTTCGTTTTGTGTATCAATAATTTCAGTTCTGATTCCGTTTGCTTCTATGTATCCTGTGTCTCCTGTTTGTCCTCCGCTTTCGGCATAAAATGGAGTATAATTAAACACAAGATGATAAAAATTTTTATTTTTTTGTTGTACTTTTCTGTAACGTGTAATTTTCAAATATGTTTCTGTGTGGTCGTATCCAATAAATTCTTCGATATCATCTTTAAACAAAACTATCCAATCGTCTTTATTTGTTTGTGCATCTTTTTTTGAACGCATTTTTTGTTTAAGCATTTCATCGTCGTAAGTTTTTTTATTTATTAACAAATTATGTTCTCTCAGAATTAATTCAGTCAAATCATAAGGAAATCCATACGCATCATAAAGAGTAAAAACATCTGTTCCGTCAACTATTAGATAATTAGCTTTTTTTGTTTTTTTTATAATTTTATCCAAAAGTTTAATTCCTGTTTCGAGTGTTCTCAAAAAAGAAATTTCTTCTTGTCTAATTACTTTTTCGATTATATTTTTTTGTGCTACTAATTCAGGATAAGTATATCCCATCACATTTATCAGACTGTCTGTGAGTTTGCATATAAAAGGAGTTCTAACATCCAAAAAAGTATATGCGTATCTCACGGCGCGCCTCAGGATTCGTCTTATCACATATCCAGCACCCGTATTTGAAGGCAACTGACCATCTGTTATCGAAAAAGCTATTGTTCGTAAATGGTCTGCTACGACCTGCATTGCTGTATCTGTTTGTTTATTAACTTTATATTTATAATCTGTAAGTTTTCCAATTTCTTTTATTATTGGCTGAAAAACATCAGTATCATAGTTTGATTTTTTCCCTTGAACAACCATACACAAACGTTCAAAACCCATTCCTGTGTCAATATGTCGTTCAGGTAGTTCTTCCAATTGTCCTCCTTTTTTTCTGTTATATTGTATAAAAACCAGATTCCAGATTTCAATAACTTCATTATGGTTTTTATTAACTAATTCAGCTCCTGATATTCTACTTCGTTCTGTTTCGTTTCTTAAATCTATATGAATTTCTGAGCATGGTCCACAAGGTCCTGTTTCTCCCATTTCCCAGAAGTTATCTTTTTTTGAACCGTTTAATATTCTTTCTTCTGGTAGGTGTTCTTTCCAGAAGTTTTTTGCTTCGTTATCAGTTGCTAAGCCTTCTTTTTTATCTCCTTCAAAAATTGTAGCGTAAAGTCTATCTATTGGTACATCAAGTATTTTTGTCAGATATTCCCAGCCCCAATTTATTGCATCTTTTTTAAAATAATCACCAAACGACCAGTTGCCAAGCATCTCAAACATTGTATGATGATATGTATCGTGTCCGACCTCTTCGAGGTCATTATGTTTGCCAGATACACGAAGACATTTTTGTGAGTTTGCTATTCTTTTGTTGTTTGTCGCCAACTCGCTTAAAAAAATATTTTTAAACTGGTTCATTCCAGCATTTGTAAACATCAGTGTTGGGTCATCTTTTATAACCATAGGTGCCGAGTTCACTATTTTGTGCATTTTTGATTCAAAAAAATCAAAAAACGATTGTCTTATTTCATTTGAGTTCATTTCTACAACGTAATTTTTATATTTAATAAATTAAATTATTATTTAAATTTTTTTATCAAAGAGTTTTTAAGTAAATTATCTTAATTAGTAATAATTAAAAAATAACTTCCTGATTTGTTTTTTTATAAAATACTTATTATCAGGTATAAACCAATTCGTAATTCATAATTTATAATTCACTTAACTCTATTTGGATTTTTATTTATAAAGTCTTTCCAACTTTTAAAAGCTTCGTTCTGTGTAGTTATTTTGTTCTGATAGTAATGACAAAGAGCTACTGCAAGTCCGTCTGTTGCATCAAGTTTTGCTGGAATATCCTTAAAATTAAGAATATTTTTTAAGAATATTGCAACTTGTTCTTTTGAAGCGTTCCCGTTTCCAGTAACCGACATTTTAACTTTTCGTGGAGAATATTCAAATACTGGAATATTTTTACTAAGTGCAGCAGCAATTGCTACTCCCTGTGCGCGTCCGAGTTTTAACATAGATTGTACATTTTTTCCAAAAAAAGGAGCTTCAATAGCAAACTCGTCTGGTTTATAATTATCTATCAAATAGATTGTTCTATCAAATATTTTTTTTAATTTTTCATAATGGTCTTTTAATTTTGATAGATCAAGATATCCAAAATTTTCGAGTTTTGGAGTTTTTCCAAAAATATTAATAACCCCGTAACCAGTGATTATTGTTCCGGGGTCTATGCCAAGTATTGTTTTATCTTTCTTCAAATTATTAAAATTAATTGACAATTATAAATTATTTTATATTTTTTCAAGAGCTTGTTTTAAGTCATAAATTAAGTCATTAACGTCTTCAATACCAGTTGAATATCTTACTAATTCGTCGCTTATTCCAGATTTTATTCTATCTTCTCTTGACATTGAAGCGTGTGTCATCGAAGCTGGATGTTGGATAAGAGTTTCTACACCTCCAAGCGAAACAGCAAGTATTGCAAGTTTAACTTCATCCATTAATATTCTTCCTGCTTCTAATCCGCCTTTTAGACCAAAACTAATCATCGTCCCAAAACCAAACATTTGTTGTTTTGCAAGTTCATGTTGCTCAAAAGATTTCAGACCGGGATATTTAACCCACAAAACTTTTGGATGTTCTTCGAGATATTCTGCAATTTTTGCTGCATTACTTTGCGCTCTTTCAATTCTTATTGCCAATGTTTTCACACCTCTTATGACCATATACGCTTGATGCGGATCCATATTTCCGCCCATATAGTTCATTGTTTTTCTTAAAATATTATAATCGTTTTCATTTTTTGCAATTAATGCGCCACCAACAATATCGGCATGTCCGTTAATAAATTTTGTAAGCGAGTGCAACACAACATCAGCACCTAAGTCAAGAGGTTTTTGCAAATAAGGACTGCAAAAAGTGTTATCAATCACCACTTTAATATCGTGTTTATGTGCTACTTCAGATGCTTTTTTAATATCTGTAAGTTGGATTGTTGGGTTTGCTGGACTTTCAATAAATAAAAGTTTTGTATTATTGCGAATTGTTTTTTTCAGAAGTTCGATATCCGAAGTATCTATATATGAAACCTCTACACCGAATTTTATGAAATGACTGTCAATAACACTTCGGCTTGGACCGTAAACGGCTGAGCCACAAATCAAATGAGAACCATGACTCAAATAAGTCATATAAACTGTTGTAACCGCCGCCATTCCCGATGCAAGCGCAATTCCTCCAAAACCATTTTCTAAATCTGCAAGTTTTTCTTCCAAAACATTTATTGTCGGGTTTGAAATACGCGTGTATATGTATCCTTTGCTTTTTCCAGAAAAACAATCAGCTCCGTGTTGAGCATTCTTAAAAGAAAAAGTAGATGTTTGATAAATAGGAGTAACCGCACTGCCAAATTCATCAATAAAATCACCTGAATGTATTAATTTTGAATTAAAACCTAATTTCTTTGTATCCATCATTTATTTAAGATTATATTAAAAAATTGTAAAATATTATTGAAAAAATAATTAATCGGTAACTGCTTGATTGTAAGTGATAATTATATTATTACGCAAACATTTTTTTTGAATAATTATCTTTTTCAGTATTTAATTTCTTATAAGCTGTTTCTATTATTTCTTTTGTTATTTTTATGTTTTCGAGATATTCTGAACCAATTTTTTCTTGTTCTTTTTCTGATATTTTTTGTATAGGAATTGATAAAAAATCATTTAACAATAAATTCTTTATTCCAGTCGTTTGATTTTGGATAAATTCCATATATTTTAATCTGTATAAACTTTGAAGGTAAGCAAAAACATATTTTTTATTTATAACATTTTCGTTGATTTCTATTTTTTGTAGAAAATTACTATAAACAACTGGTTTATCAAATGGCAATTTTTCAATTATTGCTACTCTTCCTACTGGTTGTTTCGGACTTCCCCCTGATTTTTCGATAAGAATATCACCTTGTTTTAATTGAATTTGTTTTACTTTACTTTTCTTAATATATCTACACGGAACTTTTGAATAATCAAGATTATAATCATTATCAAAATTTGTATTGCGAAGCACGTAACACAATTCAAAGTTTTTTTTATCAATATTCTTTTCATTAATATCTTTGCCCCAATCACCTGAAATAGATTTGTTTATGCAATATCTTAGTTCGATTAATTCCTTTTTTGAATTAATAATTTTTTGTTTTATTTCTTTAAATTTTGGAGCATAAGCTTTTACATCAATTCTATTTCCTTCAATTTCGGAAGAGTTTATAATATATATTTTTTCTTTTAAATCATTATTAATTTGCAAAGTTTCTTTTTTGTCTATAAATTTTTTGTAAAGTCTTTCTATTATAGGTAAATCGTTTTCTTGTTCTTCTTTTCCAGTTGCTGTGTATCCTATTTTTTCAGCATTTGCCATGAATATTGGATAATTTTCTACTTTTTCATTTTTTCCGAGTTTGCGTAAAAAAAGAAGTGTTGATTTTACATTTGCACCAAAATGACTAAAAGCAAAATCGGGCAGAGATATTATTGCAAGTATTTGTGTGTGTGTAAAAATATAATCTCTAACATATTGCAAACTTGTATTTATTGTTATACTATCGGGCAAAACAATTCCTATAGTTCCTGTTTCTGGTTTTAAAAAATCAATGCAACGCTCTATAAATAAAACTTCTGATTTCTGACTTTTTTTCTTTTTTCCAAGTTTATAATCTTTCAAATATTTTTTTTCTGTATTTTTTATTTTAGCACCAAAAGGAGGATTTGTAAATATTTTATCAAATTTATTTGCTTGAAAATCAAAGTGCATTTTTGATATTTCGTTGAAATTAATTAAAGCATCTGTGCTGATAACATTTGTGTGTCCGTCATCATGAATTATCATATTCATTTTTGCTACACGTG
>JAOZMB010000186.1 GCA_029934515.1 Bacteroidales bacterium | reverse complement strand
TTGTTACACTTTGAGGCGTTTTTTCAATGCCTTCAAAGTGCTGGTGTTATGCACTCATGTTACGTAGTAGCTTTCAATTGTGCAATAACGAATACGGCTTGGTGCCAGTCATTTTCGTATCAATTATCTATAATGATTTGTTATTGAAATTATCTCCGCTTCACCATCAACTACAATGAAAACTGCACGATATTTTATATCAAGTATAAAAGAGTAAATTTTTAAATGCTTGGGCAAAAGCAATTCAACGTTTAAAGATGGATGAGTATAATCAGCTTCAAACAATTCTTTTGTTTTATCGTATCTCTTTTTCAAACTGTGTTTAGCAATGTATTTTAATTGCTTTTTATTTAATGGTTTAATTTTCATTTTCGCTGTAAATTGAAGAGTTTTGTAAACCGTCTTTTATCTCTGCTATAAAATCTGCATTATGTCCGTTTTTTTGTAATGAATTTGTTATTTCATTTATTGACAATGATTTATCAAATTCATCAAATGTAATTACTTGTGGTTTAAGCACAATTTCAGTTACATTTTTTTGAAACATTGAACGCACCATTTCTAATAGGTTTACATTCAATTCGTCTAAGTTAATCTCTAATACTGCTTTCATAATATTTAGTTTTTAGTTTTTAGTTTTTAGTTTTTAGTTTTTTATTCAACTGTCATATTTACTGTATTCCAATTAGCACCATCGTAGATATGTAAATTTCCGTCTGTTCCAAAATACATAGCACAGGCGCAGGTTGATTTTTAACGGTAAAAGTGAAAAATTAATTGAATATATACAAATATTTTTATTGATTTTTTATACTTGCGCTTAGGCGGTGAAAACACAGAACAGGCGCAGACTAATAAGAAATTAATAATTTTTTTCAATTATTTCTATTTCTTCATTTGTTAGTTCGTAGAGTTCATAAACAATTTTATCTATTTCTTTATCGGTTTGGTTTATTTGAGTTTGTAATTCGTTGATTTCTGTTTTGTAAATATCAAAATAATCTTCCCAATCGTCTTGTTCTTTAAATTTAAGTTTTATTTTTTGTTTGCGCAACTCGGAAAGAAAAGTTCTAAAATCAAAATTGTAAAAATTTTGTAGTTTCCTGCTGATTTTATGTATCTCTAAATTCGATTTTATACGTTTTATAAATTTATCAGATTTTTTTTGAAGTTCTTTATTTAGCGAAAGCATTAAATCTGCCTTTTCTATAAATGGTTGTTGAGCTTCTAATTCAATCAATGGAATTGGCAATTTATCTACTACATTAGGCACGTATTCAAAAACGCCATTTCCTGTTTGTTTTGCTTGATTTTTGTGTCTAAATTCTAAAACTTTTGAATTTAGCAATGTTAATAAATATTTTAAATCTAAATTTTTATTTGTTGCAAAAATTACCGTTGTATTTGTGAAACCAATATATTCAGCAGTATTGTCAAAACAAAAAATATTTTCTTTGGCTCTGTAAGAACACCATATTTTATCTAAATGATAAAGTTCTTTGTGCATTGGAAATGTATAATTCCACCATTTTGATGTTTTTCTTCTTTTTTTATCTGCTCTATTTTCTAAAAATTTTTTGTTTTCAGTTAGATGGTTTTGAATTGAAATCGGTAAATCTTCAAAATTTTTAATATTTTCAAAATATAAAATATATTCTTTTAATTTATCAATACCGTATTTATTGATAATTTCTCCGCTCATTCGTTTTTTTATAAACTCTTTTGGAAATTGTCTTGGTTTATTTTTAAAAATGAAAACTTTATTTGCCGCAGTTTGCATACCAGCACCTATTTTAATTATTGTATTTAATTTAGGGTGTTTTTTATCTATTTTTTCATTTATTGCATTTATTTTGTTATCCACTAATGCAAAAACGGTATCTTTTTTTAATTTTACGTTGAAATAATTTGTTTCAGTATTTATTGTATTTGAAATAAAATTTTGTTTATATTGCTTATTTTTAAATGAATATACTAATGATGGCAGTTCTGTTTTCTTTTTTTTGAGTTCTATTATTGCTGTTGTTATTGAAGCGTCTTTGAAAACCATATAACGTTCAAAATTTGTAATTTTTTCAATTGTTGTGTTTTCCAAAATATAATTTCGTAGTTTTTGAGCCTTATTTGAAAACAAAAAAGCATTTGAAACAATAAAACCAATTTTATTTTTTGTAATGGAAATTGCTTTTGCAATAAAATAAAAAATTATATCGCTTTTATCTTGCCATATTTCAGGATAATTATTTTGAATTGATTTGGTAATTATTGAGTTTACGCCATAAGTCTGAATGTTGAAATACGGCGGGTTTCCAATTACTACATCAAATCCTCCGTTTTCCATTATTTCTTTAAATTCTATGTTCCAGTCAAAAGCTTTATTTCCAGCTACTTCTGGGTCGTCTATTAGAGAGTTTCCGCATTTAATGTTTTCATTTAGTGTAGAAAGTTTTCGTCCTTTTTGTGCAGTTCTTAGCCATAGTGATAGTTTTGCAATATCAACGCTTTCCTCGTTTATATCAACTCCGTAAAGATTATTTTCGAGGATATTTTTGTCTGTATCAAATAAACGAATTTTTTGTTTTGTCAGTTCAGCTGTTAAATCATCAATAAATTTGTGTTCTTTTATTAAAAATTGTAATGCTTGATTAAGAAAAGCTCCGCTTCCACAGGCGGGGTCGAGAATTTTCAGACTTTCTAACCATTTTTTGTATTTGTTAAAATTGCTAAAAAGTTCTTTACCTTTTTTGTTTAACTTACCTCTTTTTGTATTGTAACTGTTATCAAATTCAATTTCGTAAATATTCATTTCTTTGCGTTTTTCGGTGCAAAGTGTTCCGATAGTATTTTCCACAATGTATTGTGTAATATATTTTGGCGTATAAAAAACGCCGTCTTTTTTTCGTTTGCTTGTTTTTGATTTTAAACTTAAACCTTGAAGGTTTAGGTTTATTTTTTGTTCCATTTCTTCTATTTCGTTTAGCGAATGTTCGAATATATGTCCGAGAATATTAACGTCCACGTCTGAGTTAAAATCGTAAGCAGAAATTTTCAGGCAATCATTTTTAAGAACTTTATCATCAATTTTCAGTTTGTCCAGTATTTTATCTTTTGCAAATAGTCCACCGTTGTATGCTGGTATGTCGTCTGCTGGTATTTGTCCTTTTCTACCGATATTCATATATCCGAAATATTGCAAATATATTTTGTAAAGCGGTTTGTAGGCATCAAGTTTTTTTAATTGTTCGTATCTGTCAATAATTCGAGAGATTGAATTAGCTGGTAATAGTCCACAGTCTTCTGCAAAGAATATAAAAAGCAATCTATCTAATAATTTTTGTGCTTTTTTGAATAGCGTTAATTTATCAATTTCTGGATTTTTTTTTACAATATTTTCAAATATTTTATTTTTAAAATTAGAATAAT
>JAOZMB010000095.1 GCA_029934515.1 Bacteroidales bacterium | reverse complement strand
ATTGTTTTGAAATCGGAACTACCTTTTTTTATTACTTTTCTTTTTTTCATTGTTTGTGGATTTATTTTTTATCTATTTCTCTAAAAATATTCAATATTTCTTTTTCTGTGTGTAGCTTATTGATTTTTATGTTTAATTTTTTCAAAAGTAAATAAGATGCTTGTTTTGCTGGAATTTTTTTATAATAATTTTCATGTGCAAAGTTAAGAAATTTAATTATTTTGAAAGCATTAAACAAGTCAAAAAATCTTTTTTCAAATATTTTTATGTTTGGACTGTTCTGGTTTATTTTTTTTATATCGTCAATAAAATTGCTATTTTCTAAAAATATACGAATAATTTCTGGTATATTTTTCAATTCTTTTTTTTCTTTTGAATTATGATTTTTATTTTTTTGATTAAAAAAAACTATTTTTTTTTCAAAGAAAATTTTTATGTCTTCGAAGGCTTCAATATTATAAGTTAAATATTCGTAAACATTGTTTTGTATCATTTTTTTTATTGCTTTTCCTGTTCCGAATGGCACTCTATCAGAGACTCTTGGCGAAGGAATTACTTTTGTTGTATTTATTTCGGAATAATTGCCGAGAGGTATAATTTTCTGTAAGAAATAAAAATCTTCGCCAGCTTTTCGTCTATTCATACCACCTTGTTTTGCATAAATACCAGCTCTTACGGCAAAGCTCGAACCTATAGTGTGAAAAGAATACGGAAATTTAATATATCGCAAAGCGCCTATATAATACCTCAAATGTAATTCGTAACTTATTATGCTTTTGTAAATATTTTGTGTAAATTTGTTACCCGTTGTAGGGTGTTCAAAATATATCGAACAGGCATTTGTTTTAGGAAAGTTCTCAAAATGTTTTTCTATTTCGCATAAATAATTTTTATCTACCTCAGCATCAGCATCAAAACCGACAATAATACCTTCTGGATGATTAAGTAAATTAAATCTCCTAAGTGCCTCGTCCATTCCAAGCTTCCGGGCAAGACCTACACCTGCAAATTTTGAAGGCAATTTTTCAAAATTTACAAGCCTAAAAATAAGTTTGCTACTGTTTATTTTGTCGATTAATTTGTTAGCAGTTTCATAAGTTCTGCGATTAAACTCAACAATTTCGCTACTAATATTTTCACCAGAATTAATTACAATTATAACTTCTACGTTTTTTTTTGTCTTTTTACAATTGTATAACGATTTTATTGTATGCAACAAATCTGGTTCATTATAACATGGAATAACTACAATAATATTTAAATTGGCATCTGGTGGAGTTTTTATAAAAGGCTGTTCCGTCTTAAAACGTTTAAAATATTTATCCATCTAAAATTTATTTTTGTTAAAAGTTGTGGTATATTTTCAAACCTACTTACTTCGCCCTGCCAAAATTATATTAATCAAATTTATTTGTTGCAGATTTTAAAGTGTTTGTCAAAAGTGAAACAATTGTCATCGGTCCTACACCACCTGGTACGGGAGTTATATATTTACATTTCGGAGCTACTTCATCGAATTTTACATCTCCTTTCAGTTTCCATCCAGATTTTGTTTTTTTTGATTTTACACGATGAATACCGACATCAATAACAACAGCGTCTTTCTTAACCATATCTTCTGTTACAAATTCTTTTTGTCCTATTGCTGCTATTAAAATATCAGCTTTTTTTGTAATTTCTTTCAAATTTTTTGTTCTGCTGTGGCATAATGTAACTGTTGCGTTTCCGTAGTCATTTTTTTGCGATAAAAGAATACTCACTGGTCTTCCCACTATATTACTTCGTCCTATAACAACGCAATGTTTGCCTGATGTTTTAATTTTATATCTTCTTAAAAGTTCAACTATACCTTGTGGAGTTGCCGAAACATAAGCTGGCAATCCTATTGTCATACGTCCCATATTTATTGGGTGGAAACCGTCAACATCTTTCGATGGCTCTATTGTTTCAATAATATTTTCTTCGGAGATATGTTTTGCTAGTGGTAATTGAACAATCAAACCGTCTATATCTTTATCTTTGTTTATTTCTTTGATTTTGATAATCAGTTCATTCTCTGTAACTTTATCTGAAAATCTTATAATACTCGAACTAAAACCTACTGCTTTACATGCCTTTATCTTATGAGAAACATAAGTTTCGCTTGCTCCATCATTACCTACAAGTATTGTAACAAGATGCGGTTTTTTCATTCCACAAGAAATATTTTTTTCGACCTCTTCTGCTATTTCTCTTTTTATAATTGTCGCAATTCTTTTTCCATCGATTATATTATACATAATAAAATTTTATTTCTTTTTGGTTTTTAATAAAAATATTGAAAATATTTATATATAAACTATCGGCATGGCTTCAAGCTACACCGACAGTAATTTACTTCTCAACTTCTATTCTCTTTGCCCAATATATTATAAATATTTTATTACAATTTTATTAATTTTTCGGCAAAATTTACAATTCCATTTCTTTCTGAATAGCTAACTTTCCTCTGTAATATCCACATTCATTACAAACTCTGTGATATTGTATTGTTGCTCCACAATTTGAACAAACAGATAATTGTTTCAATGTAGCTTTGATATGAGTTCTTCTTTTATTTCTTCTTTGTTTTGATATTTTTCTTTTTGGATGTGCCATTTTTTATTTTTGTTTTATATTATTAATTCAATAATTTTTTTAATTTATCCCAGCGTGGGTCTATTTTATTTTTTTTATTATCATAAGAATATTTTTCGATTGTATTAATCATTTCTTTATTACAATTTGATACTCCATTATTGTCTGTTGTGTGTATTTTTTTATAAGGGATATTAAGATTTATATAATCGTAGAAATGTTTATCAAGGATTAGATTATTTGTATTGTTTGAAATTGTTATTTTCTTATCTGCATCAGATAGCTCAGAATCCTTTCTTCCGAAGTTCACAATTAATAAAGTTTTGTATGAAATATTCATCTCAAAATCATCTAAACATCTGTCACACTGTACATTAACATAACCTTTAATATAAATATTAAGCAATAAAGCATTGTTTTTTTTTTCTAAATCAATATCAATATCTATTTTACCTGTTTTAATATCTATATTTTTATAATCATTAAAAAAATCATTGTCCACAATAAAACTAAATTTATGCGTTCCAATGCTCAAATTTTTAATGTCGATTGTATATTTTTCTTTATTTTTCAAAATAATATTTGTCTATAAAAAGTTTGCAAAATTATAATTAATTTTCAAACAAATAAAATTTTATTTGTTTTGTTTAAATATTTAGAAAAAATTTGATTATTTTCTTCATTTTTTTCTATCCAATTAATTTCATCATTTTTTGGATTGTATCCTGTGGTTTTTTTGTTTTTAAAATTCCAGAACCGGATACAAAAATATCACAACCTGCTTCGGATACAGTTTTTATATTTTCCAATTTAATACCGCCATCTACTTCCACTTCGATATGTTCGGCATTATTATCTTTCAGTAATTTTTTCAATTTTTTTAACTTGTTGATTGTATTTGGAATAAAACTTTGACCACCAAATCCAGGATTTACAGACATTATCAAAATTAAGTCTAAATCGGGCAAAATATCTTCCAGCACAGAAACTGGTGTATGTGGATTTAAAGACACTCCAACTTTTATTTTACTAGATTTAATTTTTTGCAAAACGCGATGCAGATGTCGGCTTGTCTCATAATGAATAGTTAAATAATCTGCGCCAGCATCAATAAAAGCATCAGTATAATCTCCTGGATTTTCTATCATTAAATGAACATCAAGAGGAATTGTAGCAACTTTTTTTATTGCGCTCACAATAAATGGCCCCATTGTTATGTTTGGCACAAAATGTCCGTCCATTACATCGATATGTAGAAGATGAACTCCAGCCACTTCAAGCATTTTTATATCTTTTTCAATATTTGAAAAATTGGCTGACAATAAAGAAGGTGATATTTTTTTTTTTTTCATTGGTATACTTATTAAATGTGAAATGAGTTTTTAACGTATTGATATACTTAAAATTATATTTATGTTTTTATTATCTCCAAATTTTTTGTTTATTTAGAGCGTTTCTGTATTTTCTTGCATATATTTCATGTTGTCTTGAATTTTTTGAAAAATAATGATAACCAGAAAAGTCTTCTTTTGCACACATAAATATATAATTATTTTTTTTGTAATTCAAAACTGCATCAATTGATGAAATATCTGGCATATTAATTGGACCAGGAGGTAGTCCAGTATTAAGATATGTATTGTAAGGCGAATTAATTTTTTTGTGTCTATTTAACACTCTTTTTATTGAAAAATCACCACTTGCGAATATTAATGTTGGGTCAGATTGTAATAGCATTCCACGATTTATTCTGTTTAAATATAAACCCGCAATAATCGGTTTTTCTTCATTATGTTTTGATTGCTCGGCTTGCACTATTGATGCCAAAGTTGAAATTTCTATTAAAGAGAGTCCTATTTTTTTTGCTTTTTCTGTTCTATTTTTATTCCAAAATTTATTATATTCTTTGTTCATTCTTTTGAAGAAATCTCCAGCTGATGTATTCCAGTAAAATTCATAAGTATTTGGTATAAACATACTTATAATTGTAAATTTATCAAAACCTGTTTCATTGACCAAAGTTTTGTTATTTAATAACTCAATAATTGATAAGGAATCTGCTTCGATTTTTTGTGATATCTTTCCAGCAAATTGTTCTTTTGTTCTTATATTATTAAAAGTTACTCTTACAGGTTTCTGTCTGCCAGCATGCAAAATATTCACAAGCTCATAATTACTCATACCTTTTTTTATTTCATATCTACCAGCTCTAATATTTGTGTTGTAAGCTTTATATTTAGCAAGCCACTCAAATGATTTTATATCTTTAAGAACATCATTTATTTTCAAAGAATCAACAACATTCTTATATCCAGCATTTGTAGAAATATACAGGAACGTATTTTTATTTACATTAGATAAAAAAATATCATCATAATATTTTTTACCGATAATACTCATCATTATAATTAATAAAAGTAAAGTAATTATTGTAATAAGTAACGTTTTTTTTAGTTTTTTTGTCATAATTTATAATTTTTTTCTAATTTTGTAATGTTTGTTATATATTACAAATTCGTTTATATTATTCTGGTTTTAAGCTAAAATAATATAAAAAAATAATTTATAATATGTAATTAGCAAAAAAATAGTAACATTTTTATTATTATTTTACAAAAATAATCATTTAAATTTTTAAACAATGAAAAAATTAATATTATTAATATTAAGCGTTTTTTTAATGATTGGTATTTCCCTTGCACAAAAAACAAATGATGGGAGTGGAAGTGGTTCTGGTGGAAGTAAAAAAGACGGTGGTGGCGGCGAAGGAGATAATTCCTGCAATAGTTCGATTCTTGATTTAGCAACATCTTTTCTTGGCTCATACCAAACTAATTTACTTGGCAAGTCTACCAAAAATCCATCAATAACATCATTTGAATTATTTGCACATGGTGGTCTATCAAAAGAACTTAACGACAGTGTAAATTATTATATTGCAATACCAAGAGTTAGAATTAATTATGGAGCATTATCTGGTGATATAAGGTTCGATTATCTAAAAGCAACAAACGAAATTGAAACAGAAACGAAAAATATCGATGCACTCGCAGCGCTTAATATTATTCCTTCTTTAAGCTCTAAAATAACAATAGGTATGGGAATACGTTATAACCTTGACCTTGATACAGCTAATATTTTTCAGGAAAGTTTGCTGGGCTTTGAAATTGGAATAAATAATAAACAAATTAAAATATTATCGGAAATTAGATATGTTTATGACTGGGCAAACAAAAAAGAAATGATGATTGAAGGTTCTGTAAACGGAGCATTCAGATTATTAGTTGTTGGAAACTTCCTTGTATATGCAAATGCAGGAATTGCATACAAAAAATTAAACGCCGATATAGACTACGGATTAATATATGCTGGATTAAATTTTATAATACAATAAAAAAACACAATATTGTAAATAAAAAATATATGGTAAAATTTTCGCCATTCATTAATATTTAAAATTCAATTACTTAATATATAAAAATAAAAAAATGAAAAAAATTATTTCCTTATTATTGCTTGTTAATTTTGCAATATTTTCTTATGCACAAAATGCGGGAGGACACGACGATGGAGCTAAAAGTTGTTCGCATCATAAAATTTTAAAGAAAAATCATTTCTTGCATAACAAATCGCCAAATGTTCCAACGCATTCTTTTGATGTTTTGAAATACGATTTAGACCTCGATATTTTTAATTGTTTTACAAGTCCGTATTCGCATGCTTTTAATGGAACGGATACAATTACATTTAAAGTTATTGAAGAATTGGGTTCAATAAAATTGAATGCTAAGAACTCTTCTTTACAAATAAATTATGTTGGCTCGGCAGGTGTATCTTTTACTCATACAAACGATACTCTTGAAATTCAGCTTGATAATACTTATTTTACAGATGATATTGTCGAAGTAAGTATTGATTATTCGCATAACAATATAGATGACGGACATTTTTATGCTGGCAACGGTTTTGTATTTACGGACTGCGAACCAGAAGGAGCAAGATGTTGGTTTCCTTGTTGGGATAAACCCTCAGATAAAGCAACAACAAATATTACTGTGCGTGTGCCGACAAATGTTTTACTCGGCTCTAACGGAACATTAGATAATGAATGGGAAGAAGGAGGAGCTAAATTTTTTAATTGGGTAAATAATTATCCAGTTGCCACTTATATAACAGTTCTTACAGGTAAAGTAAATTATAACCTTGATATTGTTGATTGGAACGGTACACCGATATATTTTTATTATAACGATGGCGAAGATCCTTCTGATGTTGAGGCTTATATTGGTGATATGGCTGATTATTTTTCAGAAACATTTTGCGAACATCCTTTCGACAAAAACGGTTTTGCTACTGTAAGTAGTGAGTTCTCGTGGGGAGGAATGGAAAACCAAACACTTACAACATTATGTCCAAATTGTTGGGGCGAAGGTTTAATTGCACATGAATTTGCACACCAATGGTTTGGCGATATGATTACATGCGGAACGTGGGCAGATATTTGGTTGAACGAAGGTTTTGCTACATTTCTTACAGCTCTTTGGTTTGGCGAAAGATACGGAAGTGATGCTTATAAAGATGAAATCGACAGCAAAGCAAATAGCTATTTTTCTGGAAATCCGGGAAGAGCTATATATATGCCAGAATGGGTAAACAATACGCCAAGCAATGGACAACTTTTTAATTTTTCGATAACATATTGCAAAAGTGCCTGTGTTCTTCATCTTTTAAAATACGTATTGGGTGATGAAGTATTCTTCGAAGCAGTGAGTTCTTATGCAAGTGATGAAGAAAATTTTAAATATAAAAGCGCTGTTACAGAAGATTTTATTACAAAAATAGAAACAATATCAGGACAAGAATTAGATTGGTTTTTTGAACAATGGATTTATTCGCCAAACCATCCAGAATACGAAAATATATATCAAATTATAGATAACGGAAACGGAACATGGACAACATATTTCCAAACATTACAAACACAAAGCGGAATTTATTTCCAAATGCCAATAGAAATAAGAACTAATTTTGATGACGGTACAAATACAACAGAACAGGTATTTAACAACGAAAACGGACAAGTGTTCAGTTTTACTTATGACAAACAACCTACAAATGTTTATTTTGATTACGAAAACAAAATTGTACTAAAAGAAGCAACATTAACTGGTGTAACAAGCAACAATCCGATAAATTTGAGTGCCTACTCTGTTAGCTCATCTCAAATTAATGTCTCGTGGTTTCATAATATTCAGGATAACGATGTAATGCTTGCATGGTCGTCAGATGGTGTTTTCGGAACTCCCGAAGACGGAGTTAATTACAATAATGGTGAGACGATTGCTGGCGGAGGAACTGTATTATATTCTGGAAATGAAACAGTTTATTCTCATACAGGTTTGGAGCTTCGAACTGAATATTTTTATAAAGTATGGTCGCTTATAAATACAAATCCAGATTATTCTTCCGGAATTGGAACTGCGGCAACAACAAAAAAAATGATAATTTATTATGATGATTTCGAAGACGAAAACGAATGGTCACTGAACGGTGAATGGGAAGTAGATGAACCAAATGGACTCGGAGGTAGTGATGGCAATCCAGACCCAGACGATGCTTTTGCAGGTAGTAAAATACTTGGTACTGATTTAACTGGACTTGGAAATTATCATGGCGATTACGAAGCAGATTTATCAGATAGACAATATATTGCTATTTCGCCAGTTATTGACTGTTCTTCTTTTACGGATACAGAATTATCTTTTCATCGATGGCTTGGCATTGAATCGAATATTTACGACCATGTTTATATTGATATTTCTATTGACGGAGGAAATAACTGGACAAATTTATGGACAAATTTATCGGAAATATCAGATAATATGTGGAACGAACAAAATTATGATATTTCAAGTTATGCAGACGGAGAAGCAAATGTACAAATTAGATTTGCTCTTGGAGAGACAGATAGTGGCTGGCAATATTGTGGTTGGAATATTGATGAATTTTACGTCACTGGAATAACAACAGAAGCTTATCTTAATGTAAGTCCAGAGAATCATAATGTTTCGAAAGACGCTGGAAGTGTTGATTTCAATACAACTGCAACAGTAGCATGGTCTATTAGTTCCAACGCAGATTGGTGTACGCCAAATATTAATTCTGGAAATGGAAATACAGCAATTACAGTAGATTATACAGAGAATATTGGAAGTATAAGAACGGCAGAAATAACTTTTTCGGCTGTTGGTGTTTCCGATGTAACGGTTACTGTAACGCAGGACGATGCAAATTCTATTAACGAAAATTATCAATATGAAATAAAAATGTATCCTAATCCAGCGAAAGATTATATTTATGTAAAGAGTTCGTTAAACTCTGTAATATATATTTATAATGTTCTCGGCGAGTGTATTTTTACAAAAATAAATAATACTGAAACAACAAGAATAAATACATCTAAATTTGCTGAGGGAACTTATATTATTAAAGTAAAAACAGACCAAGCGACAAAAGATTTTATGTTTATAATTCTTGATTAGGTCAAATTAACTTTTTTGTATATATTTTGGAACTTTACAAAAAAAAAATTATTATTATGAATTTTGTTATAGATATAGGAAATTCTTTTATAAAATTATCTGTTTTCAAGGAAAATAAAATATTACATTTATTAAAATTTGAGAAAAGCAATACAGATGAATTGATAAATAAGATAAACTATTTGAAAAATAAATTTCCAGAAAAAATAAATTCTGTTCTGTCATCTGTTTCTGATATTAATTTAGATTTAGAATTTTTTTTGACTGAAATATCTGAATTATACATAAATTTAAATGATAGACCAGATATTCCAATAAAAAATTTATATAAAACACCTGAAACTCTTGGCACGGACAGAATTGCGGCTGTTGTTGGTGCAAATAATATTTTTCCTAATAGAAATATTTTGATTTTTGATATTGGAACTGCTATGACTATTGATTTTGTAAATTCTGACAATATCTACGAAGGCGGAAATATATCACCCGGAATTTTGATGAGATTTAAAGCACTAAACACGTTTACAAAAAAATTACCTCTAATAAAACCGTGTAAATATAGTGAAATTTTAATAGGAAAATCAACAAAAGAAGCAATTCTCGCAGGCGTACAAAATGGTATTTTTTTTGAAATCAACGGATACATAGATAGTTACAGACGAAAATACAATAATTTAAAAATTATTTTTACAGGTGGAGATAACTTTTTCTTTGAAAAAAAAATTAAAATTAACACCTTTGCAGACCCAAATTTAGTATTAAAAGGATTAAACAGAATTTTAGAATACAATGCAAAAAAAAATTAAGATTTTTTCAACAGTTATTATGGTGATGATATTTATGTATGGCGAGCTTTTTTCACAAATAAATACTAATTCACCATACTCACGCTTTGGTTTAGGAGATATCGAAAATCAGGCACTCGGAAGAAGTATCGCGATGGGAGGAACAGCAGCAGGAATAAGACTACCTTTTGAAATAAATATAATAAACCCAGCAAGCTATTCAGCATTACCTTTGCAGACATTTTTGTTTCAAGCAGGAATAAGAGGAGAAAGAACAGATTTTACATATAAACAAAATGTCTCAACAGCTTACGGTGCAGGAATTACTTCACTTAGCGCAGCATATTGTGTAAATAAATACTGGGGAATGAGTTTCGGATTAACTCCAATTAGTAGTGTTGGATACAAAATTAATACAGAAGATTCAATAAGTGCTGGCGAGCATCAATCGAAATTCTTAATAACTTACAGCGGTGAAGGAGGTTTAAATCAGGCATATATTGGCAATGCTTTTTCGTATAATGGAATATCAATAGGCGTGAATATTGCATACGTGTTCGGTGTGATTAGCAGAAAAATGGCTTCAAGTTTAAATGACGGTTCATATAGTTCAATTTTATTAGACGAAAGTCGTGTTAATGTAAGCGATTTCAGTTTAAGGTACGGTGTGCAATATACAGTCGATTCAATATTAAATGAATTTAACTCTTTTACTGTCGGTGCTTTTTACGAAAACAAAACAAAATTAAACACAGATGTTACTCGATTTACAAACAATATTGTTATTATGAACGGAAACCAAATCTCTGATACTCTTGCAGATAATACAACTTCATATAGCTCCGTTGGCGCACCAGCTGTAATAGGATTAGGTTTTTCTCTAAGTACAAAACAATTTATTACAGCTTTTGATTATATAGGACGGTACAAAACAGATGTCGAACTTACAGAGTTGCATGTTAATCATATCACAAACAGTTCAACTTATGCTTTGGGATTTGAATTTACACCAGATTTTATGTCTAAACGTTTTTTTAAAGCAATGAATTATAGAATAGGAGGATATTATTCAAATACAAATCTGGAACTAAATAATAAACAAATAAAAGATATAGGAATGAGTTTTGGTCTTGGAATTCCAGCAAAAAAATCAAGAACAAAAATAAATATAGGTTTCGAAGTAGGAACAAGAGGAACAGATGAATCGGAACTTATAAAAGAAAAATATTATACTATTAATCTGAACTTTAATATGGCTGATATTTGGTTCGTAAAACGAAAATTTAATTAAAAAATCTAAAAAAATTATGAAAAAAAAAACAATCGTTATTTATGTAGTTTTATTTGTGTGGGCAGGATTTACGTTTACTGAGGTAACGGGGCAGGAGGATGTTTTTAATACAAAATTTCCTGAATTACAGAGTTCGTTAAAACCAGACGGCTCAGTTAATGTTGATAACTCAAATACGGAGATGTTCAGAAATATGTATCAAAAATTAGGCGAAAGTTGTGAGGAGATAGAAAAATTTAAACTTGGTGGAGCGAGTCCAGAAAATTTGGTAGTTTTTGAATTCCGAGAGTTGAAAAATTTAGGAAAAAATGAAAAACTTGAAGACCTCAAAAAAAAGATATTGAAAAATCAACAAGATATTAAGATATTAATGAGTAATAAAACAAAATACGGTGTGGACAGTGTTGAATGTCTGGAACAGCTGTCTATATTTTCTTCTCTTATTAAACAAAAAGATTATGAAAATGCTTATAAACCATGGCGACTTTTGTTTACTTATTATCCTATTTCTAATAAAATAATTTATTCAAAAGGTGAAAAATTGTTGAAGTTAAAAATAAAAAGCTCACAAAACGATGCTGCAAAAGCAAGCAAAGAAAGAGATAATGACAAAATATTACTTTGTGTTGCCGAAAGACAGGCGTGGATAGATACGCTGTTAATTATGTACAACCAAAGAATAAAATATTTTGGAAATGATAAAAAGAAATATACAGTTGGATATTTGACAGGTAAAAAAGGAATTGCATATTTTGATTATCGTGTAAAAAAAGCTCTTACAAAAGAAGAAAAAGAACTACGAAATGCAAACCTAGATACAGCTTATCGTTTATTAAAAAAATCTGTAAATTCAGACAAAAAAAATCATAAAATTTATACAACTGTTCAATATTTCTATTTTGCGTCTGATTTTATGTACGCAACCAAACAATTAGATGCAGCAACTGTTGTGGACGACTATATTTTGTCTATTGATGTACTGACTGGTATTATTAAAGAAAACCAAGAACGTATAGCAAAGAAACCAGACAGTAAGAGAAATAAGAACAGACAAAAATTAATAAATAAATGTACAGGTATTATTGATAATATAAATAAAAAATTTGCTAAAGGTGAATATGCCACCTGCAAAGTTCTTGTGCCTACTTACGAGTTAAAGTTTGAAGAAAATAAAGCTAATATTGAATGGTTAAAAAAAACAACAGATATTTTAACTGACAAAGAATGTACAGGGTCTCCGCTTTACGAAAAAGCTGTTGTGGCGTTATATGAACTCGAACCGTCTGCAAATGCTGCGTATAAAATAGCTAAATTATATCTGAAAAAAGAAAAACTTGACGATGCAGCTGTTTTTTACAAAAAAGCATATACACAGGAAACAGACAACGAAAAAAAAGCTAAATATTATTACGAAGCAGCTCTCATCGCAAGTGCTTTGAAACAGGTTAGCAATTCGTATAGACTTGCGATAGAGTCTAAAAAATTAAACGAAAATAACGGAAATGTTTATATACTTATTGCACAACTTTATGTGCAAGGGATAGGAAACTGTGGAGAAAATAACTATAAAAAAAGTTTAGTTTACTGTGCTGCGGTTGATAAACTAAATATGGCAAAAGCAAAAGATCCTTCGGTAGCAACAAAAGCAAACAAACTTATCGGTACATACAGTAGTCGTTATCCAGATAAAGAAATGGCATTTATGCATGGAAAAGTACCTGGCGATACAGAAACAGTTGGTTGTTGGATACAAGTAAGTACTACACTTAGATGTAGATAAAAATTAATATTAATTAAAAGAATGAAAAAAAGATTAAAAATAGGACGTTCTAACTTCAAAACAATTATTGAAGACAACGGATATTTTGTAGATAAAACATTATTTATAAAAGAATTCTTCGAAAACGCTAGTGATATTATACTTATGCCACGTCCTAAAAGATTTGGAAAGACATTAAATTTATCAATGCTTGAACATTTTTTTGATATTCAAAAATCAGAAAATATAAATTTATTTTCTGATTTTGAAATATTTAAAAAAGACGAGTTTTGCAAAAAACACCAAAATAAATATCCTGTAATTAATATTTCGCTAAAAGATATAAAAGCTGTCTCTTGGAATAAATTATTTATACATTTTAAACGAGAAATTGCTTCTTTGTATAAAAAACATAAATTTTTGTTGAAATCTGATAAACTTGATAAATCTGATATTGATAATTTTAAAAAAATATTATCACGAGAAGCCAGCGAAATTGATTATAAATATAGTCTTATTGATTTAAGTGAATATCTAAAAAAACATTTTAATAAAGATGTTATAATTCTCGTTGACGAATATGA
>JAOZMB010000012.1 GCA_029934515.1 Bacteroidales bacterium | reverse complement strand
ACCGCCGACCGGCTGATTACAAATCAGCTGCTCTGGCCAACTGAGCTATATCGGCTTTTCACTTATTATTGAATGTTTTTTTAGAACTTTTTAAAAATTTTTCCCTTAATTCTGGGTGCAAATGTAGAAACTAAAATATTACATACAAATTTTTTTTACTTTTTTTTACTTTTTTTTTTACACCATACGTTTTTTTCTATATTTTTTAATCTGTTTTTCAAGCGCATCTATCACATTATCAATTGCTTCCTCGAATGATTTTGCTTTTTTCTCTGCAAATAATTCATTGCCAGGAATTTCAATTTTTAACTTAGCTTCTTTATTTTCTACCTGTTTTCTTTTAGATTTATTAAAAGTCAAAAAAATTTCTGCTCCAGTAATCCCTTCAAAATAGTTATCTAATTTCTTAATTTTATTATCAACAAAATTTAAAAGTTTTTTGTCTGCATCAAAATTGATTGTATTTATTCTTATATTCATATTATTTATTTTTGTGCTCTCAGTTGAGCTTGTTTATAAATCTTATTTAATTTTTCAAAATATTATACCTATAAAAATTTGATATAATTTTTTCTGTTACAAATAATTTATCAACGTCAATTTATATTAAATATAAATAAACAATTAACAAATCAATTAAAATAACAGAATGTAAAATTTTAAATATATAAAACAATGTTTCCGCAAATTTCGTTCCAACAATTTCGTTCTTCTCATTACATAAAAACTTACGGAACTTATGTTTTAAGTTACTATCCTTCTCGTTCTTCTCTCCTTAATTTCTCAACATATTCAGCTTTAATAATTTGCTTTCTTCTTATAACAGACGGTTTTATAAATGCCTGTCTTACTCTAACTTCTTTCAAAACACCAGTTCTTTCAAATTTTCTTTTAAATCTTTTCAAAGCCCTTTCAATGTTTTCACCTTCTTTTACTGGTACCATTATCATAAGTTCAATTTATTTAGTTATAGATTATAATAATTAAAATTACTAATTCTTTTTCAAAAAAAGCGGTGCAAAGATATTAATAAGTGCAAAACTAAAAAATTTTTTATAAAGAAACTAAATTAAATATCACTTTATAATTTATTTATTGCATAATTTTGATTGATATTTTTTTTATTAATATCAAGATTTTAATATTTAGATAATGAATTAATTTGTATAAAATAAAAACTTCTTTATTTTAAATAAAATTATTTATTACTTTTGTGCCATCTTTTTTATGTAAAAATTTATATTATAAATGATTAAAAATCTATTAAAATATAATTTTGACATAATTTACAATCAAAAAAAAATTAGTTGACTAACAAATTTAAATTATCAAATTTTAAAATATGAGTATATTAGACAAATTATTAGGAAAATTACTTGGTAATAAATCTGGTCGTGATATTAAAAAAATTGACCCGATTGTTAAAAAAATTAATATTGAATATGAAAAATTATCGCAAATTTCACATGATTCATTAAGAGCAAAAGCATTGGAATTGAAAAATGAAATAAAAGATTTTATTAAGCCAGAGCAAGATGAGATAGAAAAAATAAAATCAGATATCGAATCAGATAAAATAGATATTATAGACCGCGAAGATGCTTATGAAGAAATTGACAGTATTGAAAAAAAAATAGACGACAAAATAGAGGTCAAACTCAACGAAATACTTCCAAAAGCTTTTGCGATAATGAAAGATACAGCAAGGCGATTTTTTGAGAACGAAACAATAAAAGTAACAGCATCAGATTATGACAGAGAACTTGCACCGCACCGCGAAGATATAATTATAAAAGATGACACCGCAATATATCATAATAAATGGATAGCTGGAGGAAGTGAAATTATCTGGAACATGATACATTACGATGTTCAGTTAATAGGTGGTGTGATTTTGCATCAAGGAAAAATTGCAGAGATGGCAACAGGAGAAGGGAAAACACTTGTTGCAACATTGCCAGTTTTTCTTAATGCACTGACAGGCAGAGGTGTGCATCTTGTAACAGTAAACGATTACCTCGCCAAACGAGATGCTCAGTGGATGGGAACTTTGTACGAATTTCACGGTCTGCGGGTTTCTTGTATTGATAATCATCAGCCAAACACAGATGCGCGTCGGCAGGCATACGCAGCAGATATTACTTTCGGAACAAATAACGAATTCGGATTTGATTATCTGCGTGATAATATGGCAATAACACCAAGTGATTTGGTGCAGCGAAAACATAACTTTGCTATCGTAGATGAAGTCGATTCAGTACTTATTGACGATGCCAGAACACCTTTGATAATATCTGGTCCAGTTGCAAAAGGAGGTAAAGACAAAGAGCTATTCAATGAATATAAACCAAAAATTGTTCAACTGTACGATGCACAACGAAAACTTGTTAATAATCTACTCGCCGATGCAAAACGAATGCTTAAATCAAATAAAAAACAAGAAAGAGATGACGGCGCATTGGCATTGCTAAGAGCACACAAAGGACTGCCCAAAACAAAAGCTATCATAAAATTCCTGAGCAAACAAGGCGTAAAATCGTTAATGTACCAAACCGAAAATATATACCTTGCCGAAAATGCCAAAAGAATGCCTGAGGTTACAGAGATGATGTATTTTGTTATCGAAGAAAAAAATAATTCCGTTGAAATAACAGATAAAGGAATCGACTTAATAACCGCATCGACAGATGACCCAGAACTTTTTATATTGCCAGATATAGGTTCCGAAATTGCTGAACTTGAAAAAACAAATAAAACAGAAACAGAAAAATTGCAAATAAAAGACAAGATATTAACAGATTATGCTGTAAAATCGGAGCGCATCCATGCAATAAATCAGTTACTGAAAGCATACGCAATGTTTGAAAAAGATGTAGAATATGTACTAATGGACGGTAAAGTGAAAATCGTGGACGAACAAACCGGACGTATCATGGAAGGAAGACGATATTCAGATGGTTTGCATCAGGCTATTGAAGCAAAAGAAAATGTTAAAGTAGAAGCGTCAACACAAACTTTTGCTACAATTACATTGCAAAATTATTTTAGAATGTACAATAAACTCTCAGGAATGACCGGAACAGCAGAAACAGAGTCTGGCGAGTTCTGGGATATATACGGACTTGATGTTGTAGTTATTCCAACAAATAGAGTAATTGTCAGAGCAGATATAGAAGATAAAGTTTATAAAACAAAACGAGAAAAATATAACGCCGTTATATACGAAATAAACGACCTTGTAAAAGCTGGACAGCCAGTATTGGTTGGTACTACTTCTGTTGATGTGTCTGAACTTTTGAGCAGAACATTAAAGATGCGAAAAATTAAACATAGTGTTCTAAATGCAAAACTACACCAGCGGGAAGCTGATATTGTGGCTAATGCTGGTCGTCCAGGTAATGTTACAATTGCAACAAATATGGCTGGAAGAGGAACAGATATTAAAATTTCGGATATTGTAAAAGATTCTGGGGGTCTCGCAATTATCGGTACAGAACGACACGAATCTCGACGTATAGACAGACAATTAAGAGGTCGTTCAGGAAGACAAGGAGACCCTGGCTCATCACAATTTTTTGTTTCGTTAGAAGACGATTTGATGAGAACTTTTGGCTCAGACAGGATATCTAAATGGATGGATAAAATGGGATTAGAAGACGGCGATGTTATCCAACATTCCATGATTTCAAAATCAATAGAAAGAGCACAAAAAAAAGTAGAAGAAAATAATTTCGGAACTCGTAAACGCCTTTTAGAATACGATGACGTTATGAACTCTCAACGCGAAGTAATTTATAAACAACGTAGAAATGCTCTCTTTGGTGAACGAATAGGCGTAGACCTTGCAAATATGCTTTACGATACAGCAAGCAGTATTGTCGAAAATAATCACGGCATTAGTTTTGATAATTTCAAAGAAGAACTTTTAAAAGTTCTATCAATTAGTTCGCCTGTTAATGAAGCAGAATTTTTTAAATTAAAAATAAGCGAAATAACTGAGAACGTTTATGAGCTTGCAATAGATAGTTATAAAAGAAAAAAAGAAACAATTATCGGACAAGCAATGCCTATTATTGAAAATGTTTTTGAAACACAGTCTGGACAATATACAAACATAGAAATCCCAATTACAGACAGATTTAGAATATATAGAATTGTTGTAAATCTTGAAAAAGCATATAATAACAACGGAAAAGAAGTTGCAGATGCATACGAAAAACAAATTATATTATCTACAATAGATGACTCATGGAAAGAACATTTGCGCGAAATGGACGACCTAAAACAATCAGTACAAAATGCTTCTTATGAACAAAAAGACCCACTTTTGATTTATAAATTCGAATCATACAAGCTCTTCCAAACAATGCTTGACGAAAAAAATAGAAGAATAGTGTCATCATTACTAAAAGCAGAAATTTATGTGCCAGAAACAAAAAAAATAAGACGCGCACAGATAAAACATTTAGATACAGAAAAATACGAAACACAGAAAGATGATTATTCTAAATCGCAAGGAGAAGGACAAAAACAATCACCAGTAAGAGCCGAAAAGAAAAGAGGTAGAAACGAAAGGGTTAAGGTAAGAATGAGTAGCGGTAGGGTCGTTGAAGGCAAATATAAAAAATTTATAAACGCAATAGAAAACAATGAAGCAGTGCTTATTGAATAATTAAATGATTGTTAAGTACTGACATATTGCATGCGATTTATTTTGTTATTAATTTTTTTTACATTATAAAAATTTCTATTCTTGTACTAAATTTTAATTTGAAAAATATTAGGAATGAAAACCATACAATTATTAGATTTATATAGTGATTATGCACTTAAATCATTTAGTTTAGAAATTAATTCCGAAGATTTTTTGGAAAATGGTTAAGTCTTTGATTCGTAAGCTTGAAAATACCAATGGTATTATCGCTATAGGTGATACAATTGAAGAAAAACCTCATACGACAGAAAGTTATATGAATAAAAATTAAAAAATTTATGAAAAATACTCCTCGAATATTAATGGTCGGTGGTACCAGCAGAAATGTTGGAAAAACATCTTTTACATGTAAAATTATTAAAAAGTTTTCTGTTGATTACAAATTAATAGGTCTAAAAATAAAAACAATTTATACTGGAGATAATTTCTTTCACGGCAAAGAAAGAACCCCATTAAAAATAAATGAAGAATACAGAATAACCGAAGAAAAATCAGTCGAAGGAAACGAAGACACATCAAGAATGCTAAAAGCAGGAGCAGATAGAGTGTTCAGAATAAAAGTAAAGAATGAATATATAGAAAAAGCATTTGAAAAGCTAATTTCAGAAATAGGAAAAGAATGTTTTTTTGTTTGCGAATCTAATAGTCTCAGAACAGCCGTAAAACCAGATTTGTTTTTAATGATAAAAAATAAAAATTCGACAGAGATGAAACCAAGCGCAAAGAAATTAGAAAAATTTGCAGATAAAATAATATTTACAAATGGAAAAGAACATAATTTTGACATCGATAACATAAAAATTGAGAAAAATACATGGAGCTTAAAATTTGATGCAAATATTTAATTCCTAAATAATAAATAAGTAAATTACGAATTACGAATTGGTTTACAACTGATAATAAATATTTTACAAAAGAACAAATCATAAGTTATTTTTTAATTATTACTAATAATCTTTATCTTTTAAATAATTAAATGAAACAATATCTCGAACTATTAGACCATGTTTTAACAAAAGGTGCAAAAAAAGAAGACAGAACTGGAACAGGAACAATTAGTGTTTTTGGTTACCAAATGCGATTCGATTTGCAAGCTGGGTTTCCATTGCTTACAACAAAAAAAGTTCATCTAAAATCAATAATTTACGAACTATTATGGTTCATAAAAGGCGATACAAATGTTAAATATTTGCAGGAAAATGGCGTGAAAATCTGGAACGAATGGGCTGATACAGACGGTGAAATAGGAAGAATTTATGGTTACCAATGGCGCTCATGGACAAGTGCAAACGGAAATATAGACCAACTGAAAAAAGTTATTGACAATTTAAAGAGCAATCCAAATTCTCGAAGACATATTGTTAGTGCGTGGAACGTAGGCGACCTCGATAAGATGAACCTACCGCCGTGCCATATACTTTTTCAGTTTTATGTAGCCGATGGAAAATTGTCTTGCCAGCTTTATCAACGCAGTGCAGATATTTTTCTTGGCGTACCTTTTAATATAGCTTCTTATGCTTTGCTACAAACGATGATTGCACAACAGATTGGATACGAGCTTGGCGATTTCGTTCACACAATCGGAGACGCACATATATATACAAACCATACGGAGCAGGTCAAATTACAACTCAAAAGAACACCAAAAGAACTACCGCAAATGATTATTAATAAAAATATTAAAAGTATTTTTGATTTTGAATATAAAGATTTTAAACTTATTAATTATAAACCACATCCTCACATAAAAGGACAAATATCTGTTTAAAAAAATGAAAATATCAATAATCGCAGCTGTTGCAGAGAATAATGTTATAGGAAATAATAACAAACTTATCTGGCATATTTCAGATGATTTGAAACGTTTTAAAAAACTTACATCGGGACACAATATAATAATGGGCAGAAAAACTTATTTCTCATTGCCGTTCCGACCATTGCCAAATCGTAAAAATATTGTTATAACAAGAAATAGAACTCTTATTATGGAAGGTGCTTTTGTGGTAGATTCACCAGAAAGAGCATTAGAACTTTGCAAAAAAGAAAAAGAAATATTTATCTGTGGTGGTGCAAGTATTTATAAATATTTTTTGCCAAAAGCAGACAAAATTTATCTTACAAAAATTTATCATAATTTCGATGGTGATACATTCTTTCCGAAAATAAATTATGATAAATGGAAATTGATAAATAAAATTGAAAAGAAAGATAAATATAAATATTCGTTTATTGATTATGAAAATTAATATAAACAAATAAACTGTCGGCGTTGCTTCAAATCACACCGACAGTAACTTATTATCAAATAAATTTTCTACTTACTCTATTTGAAAGATTACTAAATATTATATATTTACTTGTCTTATTCCACCCAGCAACATTATCTAATGTTATTATTTCATTATCCCAAAAATAAACTTTTGTTCCAACTTTTACATTTTCAATATTTGTTATATCTATCATAATATTATTCATACAAATACCGATTATTTTTGCAATTTTTTTATTAATAACAACATAAGATTTGTTCGCTTCATAACCAGATAAACCATCTGCCGAACCAAATGTTATTATTGCAATAATTGTTTTATTCGCTGCTTTATATTTTCTGTCGTATCCAGAATATTCACCTTTATCTATCTTGTTAATAAAACAAATTTTGGAAGTTAATATTGTTGCAGGCGAGAGTTTAATTTTCTTTTTCATTTCGCTTCTATAATGGTATCCGAAAATCATAATACCCGGTCTAACCATATTGTAATGAGCATCTTGATGATTTAAAATACCGCCACTATTACAAGCATGAATATATTTAATTTTTTTTGTTAAAATATCTACTGTTCTCAAAGTTTCATTAAAACTTTTAATTTGTTTTTTTGTATATTCATCGTTGTCACTACTTGACGAAAAATGCGTGAAAATTCCTTCAATTTTTATTTTGTCTAATTTTTCAATATTTGAACAAAAATATTTTAACTCCTTAGGTTTTATACCATTGCGTCCCATTCCAGTATCTATTTCAATATGAACATTAACTACTTTATCATGGAATATTGCGGCTTTGTTTAATTTTTTGAGAAGATTAAAATCACAGGCATTCGGTGTTAGTTCGTATTTAATTATATCTTCAACTTCATCGTAAAAAGATGGACTTAACAATACTATATTATCAGTGTAACCTTTTTTCCTTAAATATATACCTTCTTGTACAATAGCAACAGCTATATTCTTTATTTTTAAATTACTAAATAATTCTGGTATTTTTGTTAAATGTGTACCATAGCCGTCCGACTTTAATACTGGCATTAGTTCTATTTTTTCAGAAAGTATTGATTTTATCTTATTCAAATTTTCTTTTACAAAATCTATATTAATCGACAATTCTGTTTTAAAATTAGTGTTCATTATTTTATATTTTTAATTATAACATATTTTGTTGAAATTTGTATAATTATACGAATCAATGGTTAAAATCGTAAGTTACTGTAAAACAGTTTTAATTTATTATTATTTCAATTCTATTTCTTTTTTCTTGATTCTAAATGCCTTAAAATGATTTTTTTTCAACCATTGATTCGCATTAAGTCTCTATATTTCATACCTTTGTAAACTCCATACATAATTTAAATAATATGAAACGAGCTACTACAACAAAGATACAAAATTAGAAATAATTACCAAAAAAATCATAAAATCATTGTTTTTTTGAATAGTCTAATTACAAATAAATAATAATGGATAAGTATAAATTTAAAATTTATTTAGTAATAATTAAAATAATTATTATCAGGTGTAAACCAATTCATAATTCATAATTTATAATTCGTAATTTACTTAGTAACTTATCTTTTGAATAGAACAGACAATAATATTTCTATCAATAATTTGTTTATTGATATCACAAGCTAAAAAGATTATGATATGTTTAATACAGTAGCAGTTTCACAAAACACAAGATGTACCAAAAATATAAAAAATAAAAAAACTTTTTTGTTAATATACTTTTATAGTATATATTTGCAATATTCTGTAATTTTTGCAGATTTTTTTTATTAAAAAATTATAAATTTTTAAATTATGAAAAAGATATTTTTATCAATGCTTACACTTGTAACAATTTTTGCAAGCATTAATGCACAGACGTTAGTTGGCACAGAAGTGGAAAAACGGAATGTAGTGTTAGAGGAGTTCACTGGTATTCATTGTCAATATTGTCCAGATGGTCACGCTATTGCAAATGCTCTACGAGAAGATAATCCCGGAGATGTAGTTTTAATTAATATTCACACAGGTGGATATGCTAATCCAAGTGCTGGAGAACCTGATTTTAGAACACCATTTGGAGATGCTATTGCTGGACAGTCTGGTCTTGTTGGTTACCCAGCTGGAACGGTAAATCGTCATTTATTTCCTGGATTGGAACAAGGAAGTGGAACGGCAATGAGTCGTGGTGATTGGACAACAGCAGCAGATATAATTTTTGCTGAAGATAGTTATGTAAATGTAGGAGCGTCAACAAGTTATGATGCTGATACGAGAGAACTTACAGTTGAAGTGGAACTTTATTATACAAGCGACAGTCCTGAACCAAGTAATTTTATTAATGTTGCACTAACACAAAGCGGAATACGCGGGCCACAAACAGGTGGAGGAATGGGAAACAACTATATACATAATCACATGTTGAGATATCTTCTTACAGAACAATGGGGAGATGAAGTTACAACAACTACACAAGGTTCGTTTGTTCAAAGGACTTATGTCTATACTGTTCCAGAGGATTATATTGATGTTGAATGTGTTGTAGAAGATTGTCGTGTATCGGTTTTTGTTGCGGAATCGCATCAAGAAATACTCAGCGGAATTGATATTCCTGCAATTGACGGAACTACAATCATTACAGCAACAATAGAAGAACCAGCAGAAAAGTTAATGATAGGAACGGCATCGGTAAGTTCTATTTTTGAACTTAATATTACAAATTTGTTGCCAGATGACGATAATTTTATTCTAACTTTAACAAAAGATAACGAGCCAGAAGGATGGAGCAGTTCTTTTACTATTGAAGGAGAAACTTATGAAGAAACAGGCACACAAAACCTTGAAGCAGGTGTAGAAACTGATTTTACTATTAGTGTAACACCAGATAATACAGCAGGACTTATGAAATATATATTTTTGGCTCAGTCAGAAAGTAATCCAAATGCAGAACCTATTATGTTGGAGATTTATGTGATGGCTAATGTTAATGATTTATTGGTTCATAATCAAGGGGCGTGGAGCAGTGGTACTCCATCTGATTTTGAGCAAGATTATTTCGATGGTTTTGACTATGCTGGAATGCAAAATTATGCCTCTTGTAATTATAAAACATTTAAAGTAGTTGGAAGCGAAGAAAAATTAAACAGTATTTTAAATCTTTATTTCAATGTTGGATGGACATTTCCTTCTTTCACTGATGAAAATGTTGTATATCTGGCATCTTTTTTAGATGCAGGAGGTAACCTATTTGTCGCTGGACAGGACATTGGCTGGGACACATGGGATGGAGACGGTAACGGAACAGATGCAACTCGTGATTTTTATACTAATTATTTGCATGCTGATTACAATGCTGATGGAAGCCCTTCTAATAACAGTGTTTATGCCTACACAGACGAAGAAGTATTTGGAACAATGGCAAATTTCAATATATCAAATGTTTATGGCGGTTCTAATATGTATCCAGATGAAATAGCACCAGTCGGAGATGCTGTTTCTATTCTTAAATACAATGACAATGACAGCAAAAATGCTGCAATAAGATTTACAGATGCTAATTATAAAGTAGTTTATTTTGGTTTCGACCCATCTATGGCATCAAGCGATGATACAAATGAAATTATAGAAAGAGTAAATACTTGGTTTACAAGTGATATTGTGGCTGTTACAGATATAAGTGTTTCAGGCGAAGGTGGAGCAACGACTATTGATGTACAAGATGGAACTTTACAAATGGAAACAGAAATATTGCCAGAGAATGCAACAGTTAATAGTGTTACTTGGAGTATTGTTGTAGGATCGGCAAATATAAGTTATGAAGGACTTCTAACAGCAACAACAAACGGAACTGTAACAGTAAGAGCTACTGCAAACGATGGCAGCGGTGTAACAGGCGAAACAGATATAGTAATTTCAAATCAAAACGTTGGAATAAATGTTGTAGATAATAATATGCTACAAATTTTCCCGAACCCTGCAACAGGAGTTATTACATTGGATTTTAATGATATAAAAGCAACTGGAAATGTTTCGGTAATTGATATTACAGGAAAAACAATATATAAATCGGAAAATAAAAATTTATCAAATTCAAAAATCGATTTATCAAATCTGAAAAAAGGATTGTATTTAATGAAAATTGAAACAGAAAATAATACTTTTAATGAAAGAATTATTTTAAAATAATTTTTCATTAAATCATCAGATAGTTCCAAACAAGTAATGTTATTCAAAAAAGCATTACTTGTTTTTTTGCTTCTATTTACTGATAGTGATAAATATGTAAGATTATTCAAAACATAACCTGTATTTGCTTGTTAATCAAATTTTGAGCAGTGTAGATTTACTTGTTTATCTATATCCTAATTATCAATCACCATATTTTATTGAGCGGATATATTTTATGTGTAAAAAAAGCGTGGCGAACAAATTATTTTTATATCTTTGTAAAGAAATATGCAGTTATTATCAAATTATAAAAAAAATAAAATTATGAAATTAAAATTCAGAACACAGTTATTAATACCTAACATAACAGCTTTGGTATTGATGTTAATTATTGCATTTGTGGTTTTTTTTAATTTAAAATCATCTGTAAGAGATGCAAATTGGGTAAAACATACTCACAATGTAATAAACAAAGGCGATGAACTGCTTGTCTATATGATTGACAAAGAGACAGGTATGCGAGGATATGCAATTACAGGAGAAGAAGATTTTTTAGAACCATATATAGATGGTTCTGAAAAATTCGGTTCTCTTATAGTTATGTTAAAGAACAATGTAAGTGATAATCAAGCTCAGGTCTCACTTATTAATAATATTGAAATACAATCAAGTTTATGGAAAACAAATGTTGCCGAAAAATATATCAATATGAGAAGAAGCATAAAAGAAGGAGAAAATGAAAGAAAAAAATTATTTGATTTAATAAAGACTGGAACAAATAAACGAGACATGGATAATTTAAGAAGGTTGGTCGCCATGTCTGGACTTTCGCGGGAAGCAAAAGATCAAATCACTATTGATATGATTAATATGGAAACAGGTCTCAGAGGATTCCTTCTAAATAGTAAAGAAGAATATCTTGAACCTTATAATAATGCAAAATCATTAATTGACAGACATTTTATTAATTATAAAGTAGGAAGGTCGATAGAAGATGCAGCATACAAATGGATAAACGATTACGCAGAAGAAGCAATAAAAATTAACAGAGCAGCAATGAACACAATACAAATGGATAAATTATATGAAGAATTTACTAAAAAAGAAGGTAAAAAATATATGGATAAAATCCGTTCTTTGCTGACTACATTTATTGAAACAGAAAAAAAATTATTAACAAAAAGAAAAGAAGAAACAGCAAGTGCAATAACAATGACACAAAGTTTGCTTATAATTATTACTTTATTTGCAATTATTTTTTCCTTAATAATAGTTATTATAATAACTCGCAATGTTATGAGAATGCTCGGTGGCGAACCAAATGAAGTAGCGAATATTGCTAATAATATTGCAAATGGAGAACTGAATATTAATGTGCAAAACTTAAATTCGAGCAGCGGAGTAATGAAATCAATGTATATGATGGTAAACAAATTGAAAAATATAATTTCAATTGTTATTAATAGTTCAGAGTATATTGCAAATTCAAGTGATGAAATGAGTGCCTCATCGCAGGAAATGTCAGAGAGTTCAAACGAACAAGCTTCAGCGGCAGAAGAGGTCTCGGCAACAATGGAACAGATGCAAGCAAATATTCAACAAAATGCAAACAATGCTAAAGAAACAGAAGATATTGCTATAAAAGCTACACACAATATTGAAGACGGAGGAAAAGCAGTAAACGAAACAGTAAAAGCAATGAATGTAATATCAGAAAAAATAAAAATTATTAACGAAATTGCATTTCAAACAAATATACTCGCACTGAACGCTACAATAGAAGCATCACACGTTGGTGATGCAGGAAGTGGTTTTGCTGTTGTTGCAGGCGAAATTAAAGAACTCGCTAACAAAAGCAGAAAAGCGGCAAATGAAATTAATAAAATTTCTACAAACAGTATGAAAATTGCTGATAAAGCAGAAAAATTGTTTAAAAAAATTGTTCCTGAAATACAAAGAACAGCAGAACTTGTTCAGAATATTACAATATCAAGCAGAGAACAAAATACAAGTGTAAACCAAGTTACAAATGCAATAAAACAATTAAATACAACAACACAGCAAACATCAGCAGTAGCCGAAGAAGTAGCATCAAGCTCCGAAGAACTATCAAGCCAAGCAGAACAGCTAAAACAAATTATTGGATTTTTTAATATTGGAAACACAAACTATAAACAAACGTACACAAATAAAAATAATGAATACAAATTAAGTACTGAAAAAATTAAAGGATATAATTTAAATCTAAGTAAGACAGAAGAAGATACAGATTTTGAAACTTATTAGAAATTCCTTGATTTTCAGCACTTAAATATTTTGATGCGTGCCATATTATTAATAACTTTTGTAAAACTGTAAGAAGCAAAAACTAATTTATCCAGAATACTAATTTATTATAATTTACTAGGGTGTAAATAAATATTAATATTTTCTAATAAAAATTTAATAATTTCGTTATAGTTTTAAAGTTTTTTTTTAATCTAATATTTAATAATATGAAAATCAGGTATTTTTCGTTAACAGTTTTATTATCACTACTTATGTTTTTATCTTGTATCAACGAAGAGGCAAGTGAAATCAATGATGAAAATAGTGATACAGTGGCAAATGTTGAGATGAATGATAATGAAATGAAAAACACAACACTTTTGCAAAATGTAACAATTGCTGAAGAAGAGTTTGACTATAATGTGAAAGAAGAGAATAATTTTACTATGGAAAGCGGAGCAGAGATTAAAATCCCAGCAGAAGCATTTGTTGATATTAATGGAAATAAAATTAAAGGAAATGTAAAGGTAACGTATAAAGAAATAAAAACAGCAGCAGATATGATTATCAGCAATATTGATATGAAATATGACAGTGCTGGAGTAACTTATGACTTTCAGACAGCTGGAATGTTTGATATTAATGCACATGCAGACGGCAAACCAATTTTTCTTGACAAAGGACATGAAATAACAGTTACATATAATTCTGAAATAAAGGGTGATTATAATTTTTACAGATACAATGATGACAAAAATTGGACACATGAAACAGCATCAGAAGATATCCCGCAAACAATATTGAACGACAAAATTATTGATGTAAAATATAATATTGCAAAACCAGTTAAATTGAACCCTAATAAAGATTTAGTTATTGAAGTTCCTATTGATTATAAGCATATTGATGAGCTTAAGATTTACTCAAATATAATCTGGAAATATGTTGGAGAGAAGTCAATCGGAGAAATTGCAGGGCTACTGAAAAAAAGAATAAATAGACAGGTATTAGAAAAATCTGATAAAAAAGGAAAATACAATCTTAATTTTCGAATAGGAAAAAAAGAACATAATTTATTGGTTCGTCCTGTATTTGCAGGAAAGTCATTCAAAAAAGCAATGAAACGTTTTAATGCTGCAATATCATCAAATCAAGAAAATAATGAACAAACAGCAAAAGTAAGACGTAAATCAAATGTCTCGGAACTTGGCTTACATAACTACGACCGTATTTATCACAGACCAGAAGCAATTTTTGTCAAAGCTGATTTTAAAATAAAAGGTAACGATGCTTTGCATTATGATATTGAAAATGTACATATTTTTCATGTTACAGGTAAGGATAATGTGATAGTTAAACAAAGAAATGGAAACAAAATGCATTTTTCAAAACTTATGAATAATAAACTTATTGCTATTCTGCCTGGCAACAATGTAGCTGTTATGAGTGCTGCCGATTTCAAAAAAAAACATAACAAAATATCTCCTGGAAAAAAAACAACTTTCGAACTTGAAATATCAGAAACAATAATAGAAACACCTGATGACCTCGATAAATTAATTTCTTCATTATAGTTAAGAAAACCAAACTTAATAAATGAGAGCTTAGAAGTAAATGAAATGATAATTAAGTAGTTAAATAATTTTTTAGTATCCTTAAATATAATATGATAAAATTTTACCATATTATATTTAAGGATACTTTTTTTATAAATTATAATGAATTATGCGAATTAATAATTAAAAAATAATTGAATATAAACATATGCAATTTTTTAGCTTGGAAGGTTCAATTAATTCAACAAAAATCTTATCTCCGCCAAATACCTTAGTAATATTTGAATCTATAAAATGCCAATCAGCCTCACTTACAAACTTCTCAACATTAAGGTATGAAACATTTGATGGTTTTGTTAATACAGAAGATTTTAAATATAAAAAACTTAATAATTTAAGTGTATTTTCAATAATTTTTTTTGCTCGTTTCTTATATATCTTCTACAAACAGACAATATTGAATAGCTACTGTAACAAATTCAATTACATCTTTTGAATAAATAATAAACAAAAATTGCAAATAAAACATATTTCTTAATAAGAAAAAAATTATTATTATACATCATACAATCAAATTGAGCCTAAATATATTTTAAATTTATTAATATATATTGCACTTTTTGGAAAACTTAAACTACTTTTGCGAAAAAATTTTTACAATTTAATTAAACATAATTTATAAATAAATTTCAATTATGAACATTAAAACGTATAGTTTCGATAAAGTAAAACTTGAAAAGAGAGAGAAATTATTAGCAACAGGAAAACCTATTTATCCTTATAGTTATGAATTAACTTATAAAATTGATAACATAATTTCAAAAGTATCAGAGTTTGAAAAATTGAATGAACCAATTAATTTTTCTGTTGTTACAGCAGGACGTATCTGGTCTCAAAGGAAAATGCGGAAATCATTATTCATTGATATAAAAGATGATACAGATAAAATACAATTGTATTTTTCTAAGAATAAATTTTCAGAGCAAGATTGGTATTCTTTAAATTTGTTGGATTTAGGAGATATTATAGGAATCTCTGGTGAAATTTTCAGAACAAGAAAAGAAGAACTAACTGTTAGAGTTGTTTCTTTTGAAATATTAAGCAAATCTGTTGTTTCTATTCCAATAGGAAAAGAAACAGATGAAAAAACTTATAATAAAGTTTCAGATTTAGAAGTAAAATATAGAGAACGATATTTACATTGGATGTTAAACCAAGAAGATAAAGATAAAATCACTCTAAGATTTAAAATAATTTCAGAGATAAGAAATTGGATGCTTAATAACGACTTCTTAGAAGTAACTACACCAAGTATTGAATTTGTTTATGGTGGTGCCGAAGCAAGACCTTTTAAAACATCAATATGGGCATTAAATAATAAGAACGCTTTCCTACGTATATCACCAGAACTATATTTGAAACGATATATTGTTGCTGGCTTTCCAAAAGTTTTTACGATATGTCAAAATTTTCGTAACGAAGGTATTGATTTTTCTCATAATCCAGAATTTACAATGATGGAATGGTATGAGGCTTATACTGATTATAAATTTCAAATGGAACGTTTTGAAAACCTTGTTTCTACAATTTGTAAAAATGTACATGGAACAACAAAAATTAATTATCAAAATACTGAAATTGATTTTTCTACGCCTTGGAAACGTTTATCAATGCTTGATGCTCTAAAAGAATATGAAAATATAGATGCTTCTAATTTAGATATTAAAGATTTAAAATTAGAAATGACAAAAAGAGAAATTGATTTTAATGAAGATATTTCATGGGGAATTGCTGTATCTGAATTATTCGAAGAAACTTGTGAAGAGCATCTAATCCAACCTACTTTTATTATTGACCATCCAGTTGAGATAAGTCCAATGACAAAAAGCAAAAGAGGTGATAATAGATTAGTAGAACGTTTTGAACCTTTTGCATGTAAAATGGAACTTGGAAACGCATACTCAGAACTAACAGACCCAGTTATTCAATTAGAACGTTTTGAGTATCAGAAAGAAATGCAAGCTAAAAAACAAAGAAAAGATAAAGATTATACTGACAATCCAATTGATGCTGATTTTATAAAAGCAATAGGTTGTGGTATGCCACCAACGGGTGGAGTTGGAATTGGTATTGACAGAATTATTATGCTACTAACAGATACAAAAAGAATTAGAGATATAATACCATTTCCAATGATAAAACCTAAACAATAAAAATATAAAAAAATTATGCTAACAAAATTTTCGGTAATGATAAATAAGTAAGGCTACATTATTCAATACTTAAATTTTAGCCTCATAATTCAAACTGATTAGAGAGTTTCAGTAAATGCTAATAGCTGTTATTATCAATAAGTTACAGCGGTAATTACCCAGAAATCACCAATTTTTTTGAGCAAAAATGCCTTATTTTGGGGTAATTTGTATTTCCTGAAACTCCCTATTTATCACCATTGATAGAAAAAATATTTTAAAAATTTTCAAAATATTTTTTTAAACTTCTATAAGTTTTTTTGCTTAAATTATGAACACTTTTTTTGTTGCACCATTTAACTGAACTAATATTTTCGGCTGTCTGTGGAACAGGTTTTTCGTTACCGTGATATTCCATGTAGAACCAATAAGTTTTCTTTAAAATTCTTTTATGATTTTTATAAAAAATATGATACGAAGGTTTAGCTTTCTTCTTGATTATTAAATTGTTAATTCCACATTCTTCTTTTACTTCACGTATGGCTGCCTCTTTAATACTTTCTCCTTTTTCAACTTTTCCTTTTGGCAAATCTGTTATTCCATTTCTCTCTATTACCAACAATTTACCTTTATCATTTACTACAATTCCGCCAGCCGCCTTTATAAATTTAAAATGCGATTTAAAATCTTTATAAAGTTTTTTCAACGAACTGTATTCGAAAGATATTTCTTTTGGATTTTCATTTTGAAAAAATACATCTAATATATTTTTCATTCTCTCGTTACATTTGTGTAAAAAAGGTTCATCATATTCGTCATCAAACTCTATATCATCAAAAAAATCTTCCCGCAAATTATCCGTTTCTTTTAATGTAATTAATCGTTCTTTGTAGTATATATTTTTTTTCATATTTTTAAATCCATGTTTGAATAAAAATAATTACACTCTTATTCCAAATATTAAAATATCGTCCATTTGTCTAAGGTCTCCTTTCCATCTATAAAAAGTATCTTCCAAAATTTGTCTTTGTTTTTCTAATGGTTCACCGCTTATTTTTAATAAAAATAAATTTAATCTTTTAGAAAAGAATTTTTTCCTTGTTTTTTTTCCAAACTGGTCTGCATATCCGTCAGAAAAAATGTAAAGCATATCTCCGTCAATAATATCAATAATCTGTTTTTTGAAAGGTTTTGTAATAATATAAGCGCCAATAGGCATATAATCTGGTTTATAATCTAATATTTTTTTATTTCTCACTATTATAAGATGATTATTTGCACCGGCATATTCTAATTTCTTTTTCTTTTTGTTTATTTTAATCAGCGCAAGATCCATTCCGTCTCTAGTGATTCTTTCTTTTTCTTTTTTATTTTTATTCAAAGAATCAATAATTTTATCTCTAAGTATATTAAGAATTTCATCTGCTTTTGAAACAGATATATCATTTACTATTTCATTTAAAAGAGATATTCCCAACATACTCATCATTGCACCTGGAACTCCGTGTCCTGTGCAATCAGCAGCAATTACAATTACCTCGTCTTTTGATATTTCATTAACCCAATAGAAATCACCGCTTACAATATCTCTCGGCTTATAAAATACAAAATATTCATCTAAAACTTTTTTAAGATAATCAGTATTTGGCAAAAGCGCTTTTTGTATATGCTCAGCATAATATAAACTACTCGTTATTTTTTTGTTCTTATTTTCCATTTTCTGTCTCTGGACAGTAAGTTCGTCATTTGCTAAGTGTAACTCATCCGCCTGTGTTTGTATTTCCTCTTTTTGCATTAATATCTGAGCATTTTGAACTGTCAGTTTATTATTAGCTTTCTTTTTATCATTATATTGTATTGCTGCTATTACTGCAAATATTAATATTAATACAATCCCTACAAGCAAAGATAAAATTTGATTTTCTTGTCTTTTGTTTTCTATCTCTTTCATTTGATTTTCTACTTCTAAGAGTTTATTTTTAAGTTTTCTTTCATCGGCAAGTTCTGTTTGTTGTAATAGTTCTGCTTTTTTACGGCTTAACTCATCAATCAATTCTTTTTTTGAACGGTCAATAATATATTTATTACTAAATTCAGAGATAGGATTTTTATCGGGTTCTATTTTTGCGTGGCTTAAATTTAGATAATTTTTGTATAAATTAAATGTTTCGGTACAATTTGTTTCGGCAAGAAGCAGTTCACTTAACATAAAATAGTTTTTACTAATTATATCGTTATAAGACTGAGGTTCTGCTATCTTATTGCTTGCTTTAAAATGTTGTTCTGCTTTGATTTTGTTATTTTTTTTAAAGTTTATATTACCTATATTGTGCAAAGTGATTGCTTTTCCTCTGCTCGTATCAGTTTTTTTTCTTAGATTAAGCGATTTATTATAATCTGATAAAGACTCATCATAGTTTCCAGCTCTGAAATTTATATTTCCTCTATTGTTGTACAATAGTGCTTCTTTTTTTGTGTTTCCAGATTTTTTATTTAATTTAATTGCTTTATCTATATAATTATTTGCTTTTTTTGTATCTCCATATTCAGAATATACTATTGCTGCATTGTTATAACTTGTTATTAGTTCTGATTCGTTTTCTTCATTTTCTTCATGTTTTATTGCTTCTTCATAGTATTTTATTGTTTCTTCCAGTTTATTCATTTTGTAATAAGTATCAGCAATTTTAGATTTATATTTTGCACCACTTATGTTATCATTTTTATCCGTTTTATTTAAGGCTTCTGTGTAGGAATCAATAGCGTTTTCGTACAACATCATTGAACTGTACACTGTTCCCATATTGCTGTATGTAATTTCAGCACGTTTTGTTTCGCCTTCATTTTCGTAATATTTTACTGCTTCTGTGTAGTTTTCAATTGCAAGTGCATTTTTGTTTGATTTAAAGTTCAGCTTTCCCATATCTGTATAAACATCTGCTTTCCCTACTGGGTCATTAGTTTTTTCTTTATATAGAATTGCTTCCTTATATGCTTTTAATGATTTTTTATAATTGCCTTGACTTCTATATAGGTCGCCAAGTTTTTCGTTAAGTACTGCAATTTTTTTGTCATCACCTTTATTTTTTTTTATTAAATTAGATAATTCTTCGACACTTAAATCGTATTCTGGTATATCTTCGGGAACTTTTACTTGCTCATCGTCATTGTCTGATGTATTATTTATATTTTCGGAGATCTTAGTTGTATCTATTGTATTATCAATATTTTCTGTGTTATCAGTATTTCTTGTATTATTTCCAATTTCATTTATTTTTATTATTTTCTCAGATTTTGTTATTTTTTTGTTTTCACCGTCTAATTCTATTTGTGTAATTATTGTTACAGAAATATTAGAACCAACAGTTCCATTGAATCTCCTTACAAATTGCAATGTTTTTTCTGAATTATAAGAAATAACTTCAAATTTTCCTGTGTTATTAACTGCTTTGCCTATATAAGTTTCCTGTTGAAATTTGCGTTTATTTTTTATTTGAGGAGTTACTTTAATAATGGCATTTTTATTAAAATAATTTTCAGGAAAAGTAATTTGCACATTAAGTTCTACATTATTTTCTTCATTATTATTTAATAATGATGCTTCAATATAGTACTGCACATATTTGTGTTTAAAAACCATATCATCGAAACTATTTTGTCCGAACAAAGAAAATATAGCGATGTGAAATATTACGAAAATTAAAAAAAAACGTTTCATATAAAGAAATATTTACGATTTATTATTATGAAAAAAACTTTGCCAAAGTTATCTTTTATAAATTAAAAGATTTACAAATATAAAAAAATAAATTTATAATTAAGTTTTATAACAATTAATTTTTTATTTTTTATTTGACATGTTACCGTTAAACGGAGTTAATTTTTTCAAATTCCTGTTCTACTGATAATTATTTTAATAACGATTGGTATTCCAACAATTGCTGTAACTGAATTTAGTGGCAGTGTTCCTTTGTATCCGGGCATTTGCGAAACGATATCGCTAAAAAGAATAATAATAGCTCCTAATATTGCCGATGCTGGCAACAATATATTATGATTGGCTGTTTTAAAAATCATCCTTGCCAAATGAGGAACAATAATTCCTACAAAACCAACTGGTCCACAAAATGCAGTTACTGTTCCAGCAAGTAGGCTTGTACTCAAAAAAATAAATAATCGAGCCTTTAATATATTTAGTCCAGAACTTTTTGCATAATTTTCGCCGAGTAACAGCAAATTTAATATTTTTACAGAAAAAATTGATATAATAATACCTACAATAACCGAAGGAACGAGGACATAAAGTTGTTCGTAAGTAACTCCAGCGAGACTTCCCATTGTCCAGAGAATATATAATTTCAAATCTGTTTCGTTTCCAAAATACTGAAAAATACTTACAACCGCACTTACGGCACTTCCAAATAGAACTCCAAGTATAAGTATTGTCATTACATCTTTTACTCGTGCCGAAACAATAAATATTAAAATCAAAATTGAACCAGCTCCAAGCCATGCTCCTGTTGTAATTATCCATGTGCTTGCGAGTCCCGTTTTTTCTAAAATTATTGGCGAAAAGCCAAGCACCAAAATTGCAACACCAAGACTTGCACCCGAACTTATTCCAAGTACATAAGGTCCTGCAAGTGGGTTACGAAAGATTGTTTGCATTTGCAAACCAGCAACAGAAAGTGCTGCGCCGACGACAACTGCTGTTATTGTTTTTGGCAAACGAAACTGAGTAATAATTATTTTATGTTCTTCTGATATTTCACCTCCTATAAAATAATTAAATATCTCATTTACAGGAATATATATAGACCCCAATAATATATCAGCAATAAAAAATAGAACCAGAAATAAAAATGATACTGTTAATAAAAATACGTTCTTACTTGGTTTAGAGATTTTTAATATCACAATTTTTAATTATCTTGTACAAGAAATGAAAATGAATTAATTAATTTATAATACGTTTAGAAGTTGTTCTTTAATTTTTTCGAGCTTGTCTTTCATAACAACAACTATTTTTTGTATCTCTGAATGATTTGCTTTTGCTCCGAGAGTATTTATTTCTCTGCCAATTTCTTGTGCGATAAAACTTAACTTCCTACCGTTTGACTTTTCGTTTTCGATAGTTTCAATAAAATAATCACAATGGTTTTGCAAACGTATTTTTTCTTCATTAATATCATATTTTTCGATATAATATATTATTTCTTGTTCGAAACGGTCTAAATTATATTTCTGATTATTGAAGGCTTCATTTATTTTTTGTTCTAATCTTAATCTTACTTTGGCGACTCGTTCTTTTTCATAAACTTTTATTTCTTTGAGTTTTATTATTATATTATTTATATTATTTGAAATATCAATTTTAAGAGCTTTGCCTTCCTGTATCCTGAATTTATCTAATTCTGAAACAGCATCAATTATTGTTCCATTTATTTTATTCCAGAGGTCTATATCAAGTTCGCTAGCCTGAACACTAATAACATTTGGCATTTTTAATATTGATTGAAAAATTATTTCTTTGTGAACATCGTGACCAAATGAGTTTATTATTTTGTTTATTTTTTCATAATAATCTTTGATAACTATTTCGTTTAATGAGACCTCTTTTTGTAAATTAGAATCAATCTTAACTATTAAATTTATCTTTCCTCGTTCCATTTTTTTTGAAATAAAATTTCTTATTTCATGTTCTACCTTGTTATTGCTTTTGGGCAATATTATAGACAAATTAAAATTTTTACTATTAAGTGATTTTAATTCAACAGTAATTTTTTTGTTCGGTATGTTACATACGCTTGTTCCATAACCGGTCATTGATTTTATCATAATTTTCTATTTTTTTAATTTATAAATTCAGAAATTACCTGTTCTGTTTGTTTTATTGCAGTTTCCAGATTATCATTTATTATTATTTTGTCAAACTTGTTCGCAAATGACATTTCGAATTCTGCTTTCGATAGTCTTTTTTTTAATTGTTTTTCGTTTTCCGTAGAACGTAATCTTAATCTATTTTCGAGTTCCTCAATAGAAGGAGGCATAATAAAAACAGAAAGTGTAGCATTTTTATAGATATTTTTTATTTTTATACCACCAGCGACATCAATATCAAACACTACATTAGAACCATTATTGCGAATATTTTCTACTTCATTTTTAAGAGTTCCGTAAAATTGATTTTTATAAACCTCTTCCCATTCTACGAAATCATTATTTTTAATTTTTGTTTTAAAATCATCTTTTGAAATAAAATAATAATCTTTCCCGTTGATTTCATTTAAACGTTTTGTCCTACTACACGCAGATATAGAAAATTTTAATTTCAAAGAATTATTTTTTAATAATCTTTTTACTATTGTCGTTTTGCCACTTCCCGATGGAGCCGAAAAAACAATAAGTTTTCCCTTTTTAATATTCATAAGTTAAGTAATTTGTTAATTATATTAAGAAAAAAAATCAGAAATTTATATAAACTGTCAGCGTGTCTTTAAGCCACATCGACAATAATTTATTTCAAATTATTTTTGTTTTACGAGTAATTTAAAACACAAAAATAAAAAATTTTTTCCATATTAAACATTTATTTATAATTTAGCAACATTAATTATTTTTTTTATTCATCAACAAAATACTTTATGAAAAGATTTAATAAAGATTTCAAGATGTCGTTATACAAAACTATCGGAGACATCGAAAATAATTCTCTCGTTGAAGTTGTTACAATCATAAAAGCCCAATCTGGAAATTACCGAGCTGTTTCTCTTCGTGCTGGAATTATTTTATTGTTTGTATTTTATACATTTTTTATGTTCTCACCGTTTGAATTTGATGTATATTTAATATATTTTTTCACTATTTTTTCATTTTTATTAGGTTATGCTTTTTTTGAACTAATTTTACCTGTAAAAAGATTTTTTATAAAAGAAAAAATATTTAATAAAAATGTAGATATATATGGAAGAGCAATTTTTCAAAAAGGTGGCATAAGATTTACAAATGACAAAATAGGTGTTCTAATTTTTCTGTCATTATTTGAAAAAAAAGTTAAAATTATTGCAGACCGTGGAGCCGAAACATCTGTGCCTGACGAAGAATGGATTAAAATAAAATATGGATTTCAAACTATTTTTGATAAATCAGACATTCCAAGTGCTTTTATAGAAGAGCTAAAAAAATGCAAAATTATATTTGCAAAATATATTCCACCTATAGAAAATGATATAAATGAACTTCCAGATGATTTAGAAATTGAATTATAAGAAATATAAAAATTTCAATTTACTGTTTTTTCAATTTCTAAACTTTTACGCCAATCACAAGCACATCGTCAATCTGTTCAGAGTTTCCTTTCCATCTTTCAAATTCATTTTCTATACATTGTTTCTGCTTGTGCATTGGTTTGTCAGCTATTGATAAAATCAGGTTTTTGAATCTTCTTGATTTATATCTTTCTTCTGTAATTTCTTTGAACTGGTCTATATAACCGTCTGAAAACAAATATAATATATCTCCTTTTTCTAATTTTAATACATTATTAGTAAATGGTTTTTCTTTTGCATAAATTGCAATTGGCTGTCTGTTAGCTTTTATTTCTATTAGTTCTTTATTATTTGTTTCCGTATTTATTTGATTTTTTTTATGTGATAATTTATGAATTTTTATTTTTGATTTTTTCTTTAATTCAGTTATTCTTTCGTTTTTTTTATCATCGTTAAAAATTATATACAACGGATTGTATGCTCCTGCATATTGCAAGATTCCTGTTTCTGTATTAATAGAACACAATGCAATATCCATTCCGTCTTTTGTGTCATTGTATTTTCCTGTTTGTTTGAGCGATTCTTTAACCTGTTTTCTCATTTCTTCTAAAACATCGCTTGCTTTTTTGATTTCTGTTCTTCTAACAATTTCATTTAAAAAAGAAATTCCAAGCATACTAACAAATGCTCCTGGCACACCGTGACCTGTGCAATCGGCAACCGCAAAAATAATATTCTCTTTTATTTTTTTAAACCAATAGAAATCACCACTTACAATTTCTTTGGGTCTATAAAAAACAAAACTTTTCGTAAAATATTGTAATAATATATTCTCAGAAGGCAACAAAGCATTTTGAATACGGCTTGCATAGTTTATACTGTCTGTAATTTCTGTATGATTTTTTTCAATAACTTCTTTTTGTTGTGTAAGCTCTTCTGTACGTTCAATAACTTTTCGTTCCAAAACAAGCTTATCACTTATCAATTTTTTTTCTCTTAGTCTAATAATCAATGCAATAAGACAAATTATTGTCAATAAATATATTGCATAAGCATATTTTGTTTTCCACCATGGTGGTGCTATAATAACTGTTATCGAAGCTTCTTTTTTGTTCCAAACACCGTCGCTATTTGTTCCTTTTACATTAAAAATATATTTTCCAGGTGGCAAATTAGTAAAGCTAACAAAATTCCTATTATCTAAATTAATCCATTTTTCTGATACTCCGTACATTTTATAAGCATATAGATTTTTTTTTGGATTAGTATAATCAAGCGCTGCAAATTTTATTGTAAATTCAAAATCTTTATATGTTAGTTCGACTGTGTGTTCCTGATTTATATAAATTTGTTTTTTACCATTGTCATTTGTTTTTTCAAGTGAAGTTATTACAATTGGTGCAATATAATTGTAATTTTTAATCGAATCTGGATAAAAATAATTTAGTCCCTGCATACCACCAAAGAATAGTTCTCCTGTTTTACTTTTATGACAAGCTGTATTAAATTCCAAACTCTGCAATCCGTCTTCGATTTTATAAGTATTAAACATATTTTTTTCTGTGTCGAACATATATAAACCTCTGCCTGTTGCTATCCAAATATTATTGTTATTATCGTTCAGAATTTCATAAATAACCTCAACAGCCATACCGTCTTTTTCAGTAAAATATGTAAAATTATGAGTATCAGGATTTAATCTTGTAACTCCGCTTTGCGTTCCTATCCAAATATTACCGTAGCTGTCTTCGCACAGTGAAATAGTAAAATTATCGCACAACGAGTTTACGGAATCTGTATTATTCCTATAATGCAAAAAAGAGTTATCGGCTGGATTATAAACATCGAGACCACCCATTGTTGCGATATAAATTTTTTTATCAACGCTTTCAAGAATTTCATAAATAAGATTATCACTTATATCGCCAGTTTTTTCTGAAAATCTGATATAAGAATCTTTTTCTATATTTATTTTATAAAGACCGTTCTGTGTAGCAACCCAAATATTTTCTTTGTGGTCTGTCAATATATGATTTATTCTAATATTTCTGAAATCAGGGACATTTTTAAGATTAAAAAACTCATTAATTCCTACAAATTTATTTTTATTTTTATCGAAAATATCAATACCGTTTCTTGTTCCTATCCAAAAATTTTGTTGTTTATCACGAAAAATAACATGAACAAAATCATTACTAATCTTGTAATTATTGTCATTACTATTTGTTGAGAACAATTTAACTTTTTTTGTTTTATTGTTATAAATATTCAAACCATTTCCCCATGTTCCTATCCATGTTTTTGTTTTATTTTCTTTAAAAACAGATGCGATAACATTATCAGACAATTCTACGGAATTTATAGAACTTGATTTTTTTATAATATTAAATTTTTTCTTTTTTAAATCAATTTTATTTATTCCGTTAAATGTTCCTATCCAAAGAATATTTGAGCGGTCTATATATAATGAAATTACAAAATTATTACTTATTGAACTTGGTGATTCTGTATTTTTAAAATTTTCAAATTTATAAGAATTGCCGTTTATTTTAATTTTATAAAGTCCACTGCCGGTTGTTCCGACCCATAAATTTCCTTCTTTGTCCTTTATAATAGAACTAACAAAATTACTTTCCAAAGAATTTTCACTTTGTTTGTTATAAAAAAATCGTTTAAATTTTTTCTTTTTTTTGTTGTAAAGGTTTAAACCGTTTTCTGTTCCTATCCAAATATTTCCTAACTTATCTTCGTATAAATCAGTTATATGGTCGTGTGAAATTGTATTATTGTCATTAGGAATATTTTTGTGTACAATAATTTTTTTCGATAAAGGTTCATATACTGCAAGTCCTTTTTTAGATGCAATCCAAATCATACCTTCCTTGTCTGTGATAACAGGAAGGTTCTCATCAGGAACATTTTCATCGTACTCTAATCCAGTATTTATTCTGATAAAATTATTTTTTGTTTCATTGTAAATATTTAAGATAGGCGGTGTGTTCGCAATTATACCGTTCTTTCCAAAACAAACCCCCGAAACAACATCATTGTATATAGAAGTTGAGTTATCAGAAATATTTTTATAACTAATAAATTTATGTGTATATTTGTTATACCGATTTAATCCTTTTCTCGTTGCTGTCCACAGATTTTTTTTTGCATCTTCGCTTATAGAATATATCCATCCGTCTGATATAGTACCTGTGTCGCCAGGAACGTATTGGAATGTTTCAAATTCATATCCATTAAATTTGTTAAGTCCATTTTGTGTTCCGAACCAAATATAACCTTCCGAATCCTGAAAAATACATTTAATAACACATTGCGATAAGCCGTCTTCAACGTTGTAACGTGTAAATAAATAATCCTGTGAAAAACATATATTTATAAAAAAATAGATTGATATTATAAATGTTAAAATCTTTTTGTTCATAAGCTTTTTTAAATATTGAACAAAACTAAAATTATTTTTTTGATAATTAAAATAAAATTAATAAAAATTAAATTTTTTAAAATTATTGATGTATTTAAAATCAATTAATAATGCGAATTAACAGTTAAAAAATAACTGATGAGCGCAGAAAAAAAGATTTTAATCAATTTTCTCATCGTAAATAATTGAGTTCTCTGGTACTTCAATATTATTTTTCCTAAGCAATTCGGCATCGGAGAGTTTAATTTTTTCATTATCAAATTCAATTTGACATATTTCTGGAATTTTGTATCCTTTTTTGATTACTCTTATTGCTTCTTTCGGGCTTATTATAATTATTCCGTGTCTTTGAAATTTACCTGTTATGCAATGTTCCAAATCTTCATCCGTCATTGCTGGAATATCCGAATAATCAATAGTATCATAATCGTAATAAATTAACTCCTCTGGTACATCTATATCATTTGAACCAAGTAAAATAACATCTAATGCTTCTATTTTTTCATTATCAAAATAAACTTCATATTCCGAAATCGACATGTTATTTTTCAATAATTTTACAGCTTCTTTCCAATATATTTTATTTTTCATCTTTATTTTGTTTTTCGGTTTCCAATTCTTTTTTATCTTTGTTTTTTAATTGTTTGTGATTATTATATTCGGCTTTTTCTTTTTTATTTGCTCTTCTTGCTGAAATTATGCGAGTTGCCAGACCTCTGATTGTGAAAATAACAACTACAATAATTTTAAGCATTATACCGATAATTTCCCAACGTTCTTCGCCATAATCTTTTCTTAAATCAGCTTCAACTTTGCTGTCTTTATCTTTAAAAACTTCTTTCGCTTTATTGAAATCTATACCGTGTTTTTTCTTATTGGATTCGTTTTTATTATCGTCCCATTCAAATTCGTTTATAATCATTTTTCTGTTATTTTAAAGTTGATATTTTCATCGTAAATAATTGAGTTCTCTGGTACTTCAATATTATTTTTCCTAAGCAATTCGGCATCGGAGAGTTTAATTTTTTCTCCCATAAAACAAACATCGTACACTGCAGTATCTTCTCCGTTTTTGAGTTTTTTTATTGCTCGTATAGGGTCTATGGGGAACCGACCTGTATTTGTGTACCATTTGCCAAACCTGAATTCTTCTTCTGTTGTTGCTGGGATATCCGAATAATCAATTTCATCATCATCGTACTCGGTTAAATGTTTCGGGACTTCAATATTATTTTTATTAAATATAATTGCATTTGAAATTCCTGGTTTTTCATCATCAAAATAAATTTCGTATTCCGAAATCGACATTTTATTTTTCAATAATTCCAATGCTTCTTTCCAATGTATTTTATTATTTTTCATTTTTATTTTGTTCTTTGTTTTTTAATTCCTTTTGATTATTATATTCAGCTTTCTCTTTTCTACTCGCTGGTCTTGCCGAAATTATACGAGTAACAGTACCTCTTACTGTATAAATAATTGCTATAATATATTCAAGCAATTTCCCGATTAATTTCCAACGTTCTTCGCCGTAGTCTTTTCTTGAATCTGCTTCAATTTTTTTGTCTTTATCTTTAAAAACTTCTTTTACATCGTTAAAATCTATACCGTGTTTTTTCTTATTGGATTCGTTTTTATTATCGTCCCATTCAAATTCGTTTATAATCATTTTTCTGTTATTTTAAAGTTGATTTTCTCATCGTAAATAATTAGATTTTCTGGTACTTCGATATTATTTTCCCTAAGTAATTCGGTATCGGAAAGTTTAATTTTTTCATTATCGAAGTAAACATCGTAAACCGCAATATCTTCTTTGTTTTTAAGCATTTTTATTGCTTCATTTTGACTTATCGGAAACGGACCTGTTTTTCCTATAAGTTCGGCAAGTCTGAATTCTTCTTCTGTTATTTCTGGAATATCCGAACAATCGATATTATCATCATCATAAAAAATTAACTCCTTCGGTACATCGACACCATTTTTACCAAGTAAAATAGTATCAAAAACATTAATTTCTTCATTATCAAAATAGATTTCGTATTTCAAAATCGACATGTTATTTTTCAATAATTTTACAGCTTCTTTCCAATATATTTTATTTTTCATTTTTATTTTCTTTTTCTGTTTCTAAATCTTTTTTATTTTCGTTTTTTGATTGCTTTTGATTATTGTATAATTCTCTTTCATATTTTTTGGCAGGTCTTGCCGAAATTATGCGAATAACTGCACCCCTTATTGTATAAATAACCACTATGATAGCTTTAAGTAATTCACCTATTAATTTCCATCGTTTTTCACCGTAATCTTTTCTTAAATCTGGTATCTTTTTTTTGTCTTCATCTTTAAATACTTCTTTGGCATCACCGAAATCTATATTATGCTTTTTCTTATTGGATTCATTTTTATTATCGTCCCATTCAAATTCGTTTATAATCATTTTTCTGTTATTTTAAAGTTGATTTTCTCATCGTAAATAATTAGATTTTCTGGTACTTCGATATTATTTTCCCTAAGTAATTTTGCATCGTAAAGTTTGATTTTTTCTCCCATAAAACAAACATCATACACCGCAATATCTTCTCCATTTTTGAGTTTTTTTATTGCTCGTATAGGGTCTATGGGAAACGGACCTGTATTTGTGTACCATTTGCCCAACTTAAATTCTTCTTCTGTTATTTCTGGAATATCCGAACAATCAATATTATCATCATCGTAAAAAATTAATTCGTCTGGTACATCTACACCGTTTTCACCGAGTAAAATAGTATCAAAAACATTAATTTCTTCATCATCAAAATAAACTTCATATTCCGAAATCAATATATTATTTTTCAATAATTCAACAGCTTTTTTCCAGTATATTTTATTATTTTTCATTTTCGGATTGTTTTTTATCTTCTGATTTCTTACTGTAATATATTTTTTTTCCTTTCTTTTGGCGGGTCTTGCCGAAATAATACGAATTACTTGTTTTCTGATTGTATAAATAACAACTATAATAACTTTGAACATTTTGCCGATAATTTTCCAACGTTCCTCACCATAATTTTTTCTTGAATCAATTTCAGTTTTACTATTTTCATCTTTAAAAACTTCTTTCGCTTTGTTGAAATCTATACCATGTTTTTTCTTATTTGATTCATTCTTATTATCGTCCCATTCAAATTCATTTTTCATTTCTTCAAAAAATTAATTATTAAAAATTACTTTCTTTATTATTTTTATTATTTTTAACATATTTTTTATTATAATTTGGATTTTTCAGTTCTTTTGGAATATTATTAATAGGTCGTATAAGCAAAGTATCTTTTCCTTGTTTAAGTATTCTAAATTCAGCTCTTCTGTTATATTTCATACCTCTTTGGTTGTATTCACCGTTTATTTTGTTATATGCGATTGGATTTTCTTCGCCGTACCCTACCACTTTTATATTTTTTGATTTTATTCCTTTTCTGAGCATATATTTTTTTATTGAGTTACCTCTTCTCATGGCAAGAAAATGATTGTAAAAAGCATTTCCGCGTGAGTCTGCATAAGCACCGATTTCTACAACAGCTTCTGGATTATTTTTTATATATAATATTAATAAATCAACATTTTTATTCATATTATATTTATTTTGGTCAAACTCAAACAATATGTTTTCAATTTCAATATTTGAAGAATAAACGACTCCATCATCGTCAATATTTTTAAAATTAGTACTGTCTATTGTACCTCCTTTTGATTTACAATTTATTCCAGCAGGTATTTCTATTGTTTTGTATTTATTGTGAGAATCGTTGTCATTAATTTCAAATTTTTCATTAAAAACATTTTTTTTATCAAGTTCAACATCGAGTTCATATTCTTTGTTTTTTGTAATCACGAATACAAATTTACCAGATGATGAGTTTGGTTTATAATATATTTTTGCATTTGTTTCTTTTTCCACAACAGCTATATCAACATTTATCAAGTCCTTTGCACAGGCTGGCGACACCGTCCCTGAGACCACAACAATATCTGTTTCTTCTTCATTTGTAAGAGTTATAATATAAATATCATTACCACCTTTACCGCCTTTTTTATCAGAAGAATAATATGCTCTTTTGCCGTCTGGCGTAGGGAAAAAGTAAACATCGTCATTAACTGTATTTACAGGATAGCCAATATTTTCGGCTGTTGTCCATGTTCCCAAACGATTTTTTTTAGACCTGAAAATATCATAACCTCCAAGACTTTTGTGTCCTTCCGAACTAAAATACAATGTTTTACCGTTGAGGTGTATATATGGGCCTTCTTCGTTTTTTTCAGTGTTTATCTTATCACCCATGTTTTCGGCTTTTCCCCATTTTCCATTTTTTTGTTTTTTGGATACATATATATCTAATTCTCCAAAACCTCCTTTACGGTCGCTTGTAAAAAACAAGTGCTTGCCATCAGGCGACAGTGATGCGTGTGTTTCTCGAAAACTTGTATTTATATTTTTTCCTAATTTTACAGGTTTTGTCCATTCTGTTCCAGATAATTTACTCATATAAATACTTCCGTTGTCCTCGCCTCTGTAAATAAACAATGTCTGCCCGTCTGCAGATACGCTTATTGATGCTTCATGGTCTGCTGTATTTATTTTTGAACTTATACCTTCTGGAACTCCCCATTTGTCGTTATCTCTACGGCATATAAAAATATCTTCATCGTATTTTCCATCCATATCTGGTTCGCCACCAGAGTTATTTTTCCTTCTCGATGTAAATATTAATACAGATTCATCAGCAGAAATAACTGGACTATGGTCTGAGAATTTTGAATTTATAAACTCTCCTGGGTTTTCTATTGTTATTTCGATTTTTTTTGAAATCAGCTCCTTGCCTGTTTGACATAATTTAATTTCTAAATCAACTTCTGTTCTAAATTTTTTATTTTTTATTTTTTTTCTAAGAAAATAAAAAATCTCCAGAGCTTTATCAAATTTATATATAGAACGATAGGCACGCGCAAGATAAAAATAACTTTCAATATATTTTAAGCTTCTTCTTCCTTTTTTTTTCTTATATCTTTTTGCCGCTTTTGTAAAATATATTATTGATTCTTCTTTCCCAGTTGGTGTATTTAGCAAACAAAACCCAAGTTTAAAATTTAGTTCTGGGTCGTCTGGGTTCATCATTATAAATCTCTTGTAAAATCCTATTGCGTTATCAAAATTCTCATCTTGTACGTATGCTTCTGCAATTTTTAGACTGTCAAGATTATCTCTGTTTTTTTTAATTATTTGTCCGTAAACGCTTGTTGATACAGTTAGTAACAAATTTAATACTATAATTGTTTTTGACATTACTTATTGATTATTTCTAATGAATATTTTTTAATTTTTTGATATATATATATGCTTTTGGATATTTAGTTTTGCTTTTACTTAATTTATCCAGAACCTCTTGTTCATCTGTAAAGTTTCCGAAAAAATACATATATTTTCCATTTGAATAATGTTTCTCTGAAATTCCTTTAATATCCTCAAATTTACTTAATTCAATTTTATTATCAGATACGATAAGACAAATAGCATAAATATTTTTGCTTATTTTTTTATTTTTACTATCATCATCTTTTTTTATACTATCCAGAACAGCATATTTCAATTCCAGTAAAATATCTTCCTTACTTTTTTTTGAGGCAATTACTGCTTTATTAAAACGTTCTGTTCTTTCTTTTTTTATTTTTTTGGCTTTTTTAAGTATATCTTTGTCAAAAATTGTATATACCAAATAATTATCATATACATCGACAGGAAATATATCCGTAAAAATTCTATTTGAGTTCAAACCATTTTCTTTTAGATAATTAATTACATTTTTTTTTCTTCTCGGTGCGAACTCATATTCAAGCAAATAATAATTATTGTCTGAACCATCGAATATATAGTCGTAGCCAGTTATACTTACACATAAATCTGGATTTTTTTCTAAAAAATATAATAAAATATCTAACTCTAATTTAGTAAAATTATCCAGAACAGTAAGTCCTATTTTAAATTCTATTTTTTTTGATTTTTTTACTTTGCCAGTTGTATTAGTTTTAAATTCAGGGTTATAACGTATTATTTTGTTTGTTGATTGATTTTTTAACGAAATATTTTTTGTATCAAAAATATATCCTTCCGATTCATAATAAATTTTATAATCTTTTTTTTCACCAAGCAAAAACGAATATTCTCCTGTTACTGAATTTACAGAATAACTCTCTTCAAGTGTTTTTTTATTTGTATCCAATACATATATATTAACGTTCTTTGGCACTTTTCCAATGCTGTCAATAACAATTATTTTATCATTTTCTATTTTTCTTGTTGTTGTTAGTACGCTATCACCTTGCGTATAAGTGCGGTCTGTTGTTAATATTCTTTTATCTGGGGTGATTATTGTATCTCCAGAAATGTAGCAATCTGTTTTATTGTATAAACTTTTTTCTGTTCTGTTATTCTTTGCATATCCCGAAACAATAGTTAAATTTGTTTTTTTTGCATCATATATATTTACAGTATAAATATTTGAAACACCATTTTTTAACGAAGTATAATATCCTTTTTTACCGTTTTTTGTTTGTGTATAATAGATGTCATCGTTTACTGTATTTAAAGGAAACCCCATATTTTTTGGTTTTGTCCATTTGCCATTTTTTTGCATAACGGAATAAAAAACATCATATCCTCCCATTCCAGGATGTCCTTTTGAACTAAAATACAATGTTTTTCCATCTGGACTAATATATGGACTTTCTTCGTTGTGTTCTGTATTTATTGTTTTGTTTAATCTTTTTGCTTTGCCCCATTTTCCATTTTTTTTCTTTACCGATACAAAAATATCAATTCCACTGTTTCCGAATATTCGTCTGCCAGCAAAATACATGTATTCCCCATTTGCTGTTACTGATGCGTATCCTGCATGTTTTCTAAAATTAATTTGACTGCCTAATTTGACTGGTATTGTCCATCGGTTGTTTGCTCTGATGCTGGTATAAATTTTTCCGTTATTATTATCGTTTGACCTATATATAAATATTGTTTTTCCATCTGAAGATAAACCAGCCGAAGCATCATGTTTTGCATTATTTAGTGGAACATTCGCATTTACAGGTTTACTTTTAATACCATTTTTTTTGTCATAGATATAAATATCTTCATAATATTCTCCGTTTTTTGTTTGAAGATAACCAGTACCGTCAGGGCGTTTTGAAGTAAAAATTATCAAAGAATCATCAGCCGTTAGCACAGGATTACTTTCATTGTATTCAGAATTAACAACACCAAGTTTGCTTACAACAAATTTTTCAGGTTTGGAGGAAAGTTTTAATGCTGTTACTGATTTTAAAATTTTCCTGTTTATATCTCTTATTGTATCGCTGTTATTTGTCAATTTTTTTGTTTTACGAAATGCTTCGATGGCTTTATCAAATTTATAATTCTGGTGATATGCTTTGCCAAGATAATAATAAATTTTGTATAACTGAATATCATTTTTGCAACTATCATTATAGTTTTCAATCGCACTTTCAAATCTGCTAAGCGCATTATATTTATTTTTTTTTGTATTAAGCATACAAAAACCTAATTTAAAATTTAAATCAACATCATTAGGATTGTCAATCAACAAGAGTTCAAAAGTTCTCGCGGCAGATTTAAATTTATTTTTGTTCAAATATTTCTCAGCCAATTGTAGATTTTTATAAATTGTATCATGTTGTGCAGATACAAAAAAAGGAATAAGAACTAATAAAATTATAAATAATAATTTATTTTTCATGTAATTATTAATTTTAATATGTTTAATTAAGAATTAAAATATTTTTTCTAACTTAGTTGTATAAAATTGAATATTTTATTCTCATTTGCAAAATTAAAAATAAAAAATAAAAAATGAAATTTTTTTTAATAATCATTATTGCAAATGCATCAAATTTTCATGATAAATAAAATAGAAGAGCATCAGGTGGTTATATTCTGAAATACTCAATTAAAAGTGTTATTAGAAGGGAATAAAACTATGTAATACCAATATATTTTTAAGTTAATCATAAGGCTGTTTTAAAAAAAACAATATTCTAAAAATCCTCGTCATTACAAATCAGAGTACATAAAATTATTAATCCCGGCACAAATGTGTCGGGATTAATAATCTTTAACGATAAATCTAAATTGATTGTTTCATAGATAAAACTTATTATTTATAAGTTTCATACAAAAAAAATTGGTAATTATCATTTACTGTTCTTCATTTTGTTTTTCTTGTTCTGTTTCTATTTTTTTTGTATTTTTTGCATTTAACTTTTCAATCCTAGCTTCGTTTATTTTTGTTTCTGCATTGAGTCGTTTTTTTGCATCATTTTTAGATTGTTCTGTAAGTTTATTTTTTTTATCTTGTATCTTTTCTTCTTTTTCGTTCATCCATTCCTGAAATTTTTCTTCTGCTATTTCCTCTGTGAATGCACCTTTTGCAACACCTCCGAGAAGATGTTTTTTGTGTAAAACACCTTTATAAGATAAAATTGCCCTACATGTATTCGTTGGGACTGCTCCGTTCTGAAGCCATGTAAGTGCTTTGTCAAAATCCAGATCAATTGTGGCAGGATCGGTATTTGGATCATATGAACCTATTCGTTCTATATACCTACCGTCGCGCGGTGCCCTGCTGTCTGCAGCAATAATGTAATAAAATGGTCTTCTTTTTCTTCCATGTCTTGCTAATCTGATCTTTACTGGCATAATTAATTTTGTTTTATGTTAAAAAAAATAAAAATCGTACAAATGTATATATTTAATTTAAAACATACAAAAAATATTTTTCTAAAATTTACTATAACAGATATAAAATTATAAATTTATTAATTTTTAATTAATATATTTCCATCATTTGTTATTTTTATAATAGATTTCGGAAAGTCTGTTTTAACGAGTTCCTGCATACGTTTAATAACTCTATTTTTTTTGTCTATTTTTGTTCCTGTCATTTTATTTTGGTATGTTGCAATTATTTTACCTTTTAAGAATTCTCCATTTTCATTAACAAAAATTTTTATAATTGGTGCAATTCCATTAATTCCTTGAATATTAAATCTACGATATGTACAGAAATTTCCCATACTGTATGCAATAAATCGTTTTTTATAAAGTTCTATTGCACGTGTAACGTGTGGGCCGTGTCCGAAAACTACATCGGCACCTGCATCAATTGCTGTGTGAGCGAATTTATATACATTTCCTCTGTTTAGTTCAAGATATTGTTCATATTCTCTGGTTATATGTTCGTGTGCTCTGCCCTCGGCACCACCGTGAAAAGAGACTATAACAATTTGACATTCTTTTTTTAGCATCTTTACAGTTTTTGTAAGAGTTTTATAATCTGTAATTTGACAAGTTCTCTGATTTGGAGCAAAAGCACAAAAACCGTATTTTACATTGTTTATTGTAAATGTATCATGTGGACAGGATATTAATCCAGCATAATTTAATCCAGCATTTTTTAGCACTTTCATAGTATTTTCTCTACCATAAGTTCCTAAATCGCCGAGATGATTATTGGCTATACTAAGGACATCAAATCCAGCATTTACAAAACAATTTACATATTTTTCAGGCATACTGAAACGATAACACGATTGTGGCTCTTCGCATTCTTCTACATATTCTGGATAATCAGAGAATGTTCCTTCACAATTTCCAAAAGTTAAATCTGCATTGCGCAAAACATCAACAACAGGCGCAAGCAGTGAACTACAATCGTTATTCTTTGGCAGATAATTTGGCGAAACAGGATAATTTGTTCCGAGCATAATATCTCCAACTCCTATTATACTTATAGTATCACTCTTTACAATTTCAGAATTAGAATACTCCTGAGCATGAGCAATTGTTATTGAAAATAATAATAACAATATTGAAATTTTTTGTTTTGATAACATATATTTATATTTGTTCAAATTATTTTTATTTCTTCTGTCTTTTCTCAAATTCAATATAAGCTCTATTTATGGCATCACAAAAGGCTCTTGATGTTATTGTTGCAGCAGTAATTGCATCAACTTCTCCTCCGTCTTTAGATACTTTTATATTAGTTGGTTCTTTTACGTCTTGTTTTGTAATTTTAAATTTTGGGGTCTTTCCAATAAATTGTTTACTCCACCATGTTGTATCTTTGCTACCGTCTTCGTTTTCAATGATATCAGTTGTTTTGTTCTTCTGCATTTTGTCTCCCAGTCCGGGTGTTTCTTTGTGTTCGAGAACAGAAGTTCCGTAAATTTTTCCTTCAGCAGAGAATCCAACCATAATTTTTATTCTTTCTGTAAATCCAATATCTGAGAATGTTTTTACAGCTACTCCAATGAGTTTTCCATCTTTTTTTGCTGGATAAAATATTAGTTCGCTTCTTTTATCTATTCTCAATGTATCCGATTCGCCCACTGGGTTGTTATTGAATTTTGGAACAACAAGCCCTACTGCTTTCTTATCTTTTTTTAATTTTGCTTTCGCTATTGGTTTTTTTGTAACCTGATATACAAAAGCTAAGGCAGTAGCTGCAACTGCCGAAACAAGCAATAACATAACAACCATATTTACAAATGTTGATTCTTTTTTTTTCGCCATTTTAAAATATATTTAATAATTATAAATAAAAAATTAGACTAATTACAAGTTCGTAAAATATTATTAATATTTCAATATAAAAAGCCTTACAACAAGAATGTAAGGCTTTATTATCATACTGTTGTAAGTGTTCCTAATCCCCAAACCGATTGTTCCACCTGTTTAAATACAGGAAAGAAGTTTTGTTTGTGTTTTGAAACAAAATATATTACTTCAATTCCTACAACATTGTTATCTTTATCGAAATCAATTACTATATTATCAGCAATTTCTTTGTTTTCTACAATTTTTTTGTCTGTTAATTTAATATAAAACGCATCGGCTTCTTTGTCATAAGATATTTTCATTTGCAATAATAGTTTTGTTATAAGATAGTTGTGTCTTAGAGTTTCTATTGTTGTCAAAATAGCCAATAACGGTAACTGCCAGCAAGCAAATGATATGTGCTTGTATTCTTCGTATTACCATTTTGTTTCATCGTATTTTATCAAATAAGATGTTATTTCAATATCATTTATATTTTCTGTTTGTTCTTTTACAATATCTGGATATGCGATATTTTCAGGTATAAATACTATGTATATTCCTTTATTTAATTCTAAACTTTTGCAATAATAAGCGAGTTGTTTTTTGCCTTTTTCAAATCGTCCAGGACTGTAATAAACTTTGGTTTCTATTAAAAATTCTTTATTTGCAATATTTATTATCATATCGCTTTTACCAAGTCCTGTATCAGCTTCTCGATATATTTTTCCGTTTAATTCTTGCATTGTTGCGTTAATATATGTTTCAAAGCTATATATTAATGCACTCTCTTTTAAAGATTTATAATTACCATCATCATCTTTTTGCATATATACTTTAAAACCACGTCTTTTTACATAACTTTTGTAAGTATTTATTAATTTTTCAATCTTTAATTCTCCTGTTTCCGATAAATAGTCAGGTGCATAAATTGTCCTGCTAATTTGTCGTTGTTCTCCATTTGTATATGGATAAAATGCTTTATATAATCTTTTTTTATAGAACGGCACCCAAAAAGTAACATATCCTTTTCCGTCATCTTTTATTAATCCGTTGGTATGCAATAATTTTATACTATCTCTATCTATTTCAAAAGGTATTTTGTTTTCTGTAAACAAAAGTCGTTCTACAAAATTACGTTCTTGTTTTGCCTTGTTATGTATATTTTCAAAATTTTTATCAATTGCTATTCTTAAATACCAGTCTTCTACTTCTAAATAATCGTTGTAATCAATTTCTTTTTTTTCTGGATTATTTTCAACAAGTTTTTTAGCAAATCCATTTACTAGTCCAGGTTGGTTTGCAGTTATTTGAATGATTTTTTCTGTAACATTTTTATTAAACTTTTGTTTTGTTGTATCTTCGTGTAATGCAAAAAGTTCGAGAACTTCTTTGGATGTAAAATATGGAATATTTAAGTTATCTGTAATATTAAACGGACTTGCATTATCGCTGATAATTCCTACAATATTTTTTACACCTACAAGGATTACGCTTTTCAAACAATGATTGTGTCTTGAATGATAAACTCTTCGTATTGAATGTAAAAAAGTCCCAAAATATTCAGGATTTATTTCTTCTACTTCATCAATTATTAAGACACATTTTTTATCTTTTATTTTTGATATTCCGCTAAATATTTCAAATAATTCTGTTTCTGCAAAATATGTATGCCAAAAACGATTAAGTTGATAAATAAGTTCCCTTATAAATACTTCTATTGAAGTTGTTGTAGCTCCTTCAAAACTTATTTGAGCAACTTTATAATCTTGTTTTTCTAATTCTTTTGCAAGCTGTCCAAAATAAGTGCTTTTACCTGTTTGCCGAGGAGCCCAAATTGTAAAATATCGTTCTTCTTGAACTAAATTTATTCCTTCTTTAATTAGATTAGTTCTATTTATTGTATAATGTCGTTCTGATATATTGGGTCCAGATGTATTAAATTTTCGCATATCTATTTTTATATAAAAGAAGTCTCTAAAATATTCAATAATAAAGACTTCGTTAAATTATTTAGGTGAACTTTTATTTGCATTGCACATTACCGAAAACAATTTAATTTAACTTTGCAAAAATATTAATTTTTTATATATAATAAAAAAAATCATCAAAACATTTATTTTTATTTTCAATTACCGCATAATTACTTGTCAATAAAAGTTCAGAAATATTATTTTCTTTGTTTCAAAGAAATCTTCTTTAAAATAATTATTAATGTTTGTAATTATTATTTTTTCGTTCTTGTTTGTTATTTCATTTTCAAAATCACCACCTTTTAGATACAATATCCCGTTTGGTAATTTATTTTTATTTTTTTTGCTTATCAAATGTTTTACTGATTCTTTAAATTTAGGAAACGAACTTACTGCTCTTCCAGTAATAAAATCAAATTTGCGGTTAAATTCATTACTTCTTTTTTGATATGTTTTTACATTTTTCAGTCCAAGTTCGTTGACAATATTATCAACCACTTTTATTTTTTTTGCTGTTGAATCAATTAATGTAAATTCAACTTCTGGAAAAATAATTGCCAACGGAATACCCGGAAATCCTCCTCCAGTACCGACATCAATAATTTTTGTTCCTGTCGTAAAATTTATAAATTTTGCTATCGCAAGCGAATGCAATACATGTTTTTCGTAAATATTGTCAATATCTTTTCGTGAAATAACATTTATTTTTGCGTTCCATTTTTTATATATACAGTACAGGTTCTGAAATTGTATTGTTTGAGTCTTAGTAATATTTTTAAAATATTTTAGAATAAGTTTCATCGTTAATTACAGGTTTTTTAATTTAGAAAATTACTTTTTTTTGATTATCATTAAAACAATAAAAAGACGAATAAAAATATTTATCCGTCTTATAAATTTATATATTGTTAAAATATTCATTAACATTTATTTTGTTCTTTCATTATCAGAATCTTTGTTCTTATTTTTTGTATTTTTGTTTGGGTTTCTTGGTTTACGTGGTTTTCTTGGTTTTTTGGGTTTTCTTGGTTTCGCTCTGTCTGGTTCATGTCCCTGCATATCAAAATCAACTCTTTGGTCATCATTAAGTAAAGCTCTTATTTCTTGTCTTGACTCCTCTTTTTTCATCACAATTTTTAGTTTTAATGCAGATATCTCTTCGAGTACTTTATTTATCTTTTTCATATCAACCTTTTTAACAGTTGTAATAGTTTGTAATCTTGCTTCTTTCTCTCCTATTTCATTTCTTACAGGTAAGATAAATTTTTTCGTTTCTGTCTTAATTTTTTTGATTTGTTTTCTTTGCTGTTCTGTCAAATCTGGAATATCACTTATTCTTTGTTTTTTCTTATTCTGTGCTCCAGTATATTGTGCAAAAATACTTGAAGATGCAAAAATAAACATCGTAAGTATAAAAATACTTTGAACTTTTAATCTTTTCATTTGTTTTCTTTTATTTATTAATTTAAGATTTATTTTTTCAAAAAAGGGTTTTTTATTTTTTCAGTTATTATTTTTGTTTTTTGTCCGTGTCCGGGATAAACTATTGTATTATCATTTAAACTAAGAAGTTTATTTTTTATATTTAATATCAATGTATTGTAATCTCCTCCGGGCAAATCAGTTCTTCCTATGCTACCAAAGAACAAAACATCTCCAACAATTGCAAACAGCTCTTTTTCGGAATAATAAACTAAACTTCCTGGAGAATGTCCAGGAACATTCAAAATTTTAAGTTCTGATTTTCCAAATCTAATAATATCATGTTCTGATAAGTAATTACTTATAGCATAAGGTTTTTCAATATTTAAGTTGTATCTTGTTGCGGCGAATGTTACCGCATTTAATAAAAATTCATCTTTTTTTGAAGCTTCTGCACCTATTGAAAACGTATCGCATACGAATTTATTTCCAAAGACATGGTCAAGATGGCAATGCGTATTTAACAATTTTACTGGCTTTAGTTTATTTGAACTTATAAAATCTTCAAGTTTTTCTTGTTCTTTTTTATCATAACATGCTGGGTCAATAATTACACATTCGTTTGTTTCATCATAAATAACATAAGTATTTACACTAAACGGACTGAATACAAGTATTTTAATTTTCATTTAAATAATTTTGTTTGTATTTATACGAATCATTAATCTTTGCAAAAGTATATTAATTATTAAACTATTGAAAATTAAATTATAATTTTTCAATTTATGTGTTCTTAAAAAATAATTTTTTGGTTTGTTTTTTTTGTAAAATATTTATTACTATGTGTAAACCAATTCGTAATTCGTAATTCGTAATTCGTAATTCGTAATTCATAATTCATAATTCG
>JAOZMB010000094.1 GCA_029934515.1 Bacteroidales bacterium | reverse complement strand
TTTTTATCAGCCAATGTTTTGCCAAAATGTTTATCAAGCAAATAATCAGTACTTTCAATCATAAACTTAACAATTTCGTTTGGTGTGTAAACGATGCCGAGTCTGTCAGCTCCTTTTGGGTTGTATGCCTTATAAAAATTTTCATAAAGTATTTTTAGAAATTTTTGTTTTTCGTGGTGATTATTTATGTTTGCGGCTTCTCTTTTTATTGTTTTGTAATAACTATCAATTTGTATAAGCGTGTTTTTTCTTGTTGCTTTTGTAAAAAAAGTATCCACAACGGATTGTAGTTCTTTTGCAATATTATTTTCACGATGGAACTCAGCATCATCAAATACAGTTGCAAAAATTTCGTGTGTAAGTATGTGTTGTATAAGCATTTCCCTAATATCAAAAGAGGTGATATCTGGATTAATACTTTCTTTGCACATTTTCCAAAACTTTGCTCTTGCGCTTATAAATTTTGGATTTGTTTCGGATTGTATTTTTATCATCTTCCTCAGCACCTTCAAAATATCAGGTACATCTTCCTTAAATTTTTCTATTGCTTTTCTGAAATCTACAATTTCTTGTAGTTCGTATCTTGTAAATTCACTAAGTACACGGTGCAAAAAATCGGCATCTATCATTTCTCCTCTCAACACTTCTTCTCCTTTCTGTATCAATACAATTTCGACAGAATTTTCAAATAGAATATTAAATTTTGGATATCCTATTTCAAATTTTTTGTCTATTTCTTTATCTAAATCATCTTTTTCGTCTTTGCTTTCCCAGTGTCCCCAGTCTTGTTGTAGTGCATCTCTAATTGTTCCGTCTGGTCTTTTTGCAGAGTTTTTTAGGTGCAGTTCGTCAACCAAAATTAGATTTTTTGTTAAACAATATTCTTCTAATAAATTAGCAAAAGCTCTGCGAATACTACTTTCGTTATGTGTGCCACCGTAACGCTTATATATGTCAATATTGTTATAATAATTTGTAATTGCTTGTTTGGACATGTTTATTTTTTTATTAATCCTTAAATCTATTTATTATGAAAAAAAATTCACTATTATTTTGTTTATTCCAGTGAGTTTGCTTTAGAATTTTACTAAAGTAAAGTCATCAGTAATTTGACACCAGAATTACACTTGGCGATTCATATTCTAAACTGAGCGACCATGCAACACATGTGGCAGGAACAATAATTGCTTCTGGAGTTGAAGCAAATGCAAAAGGATAGCTTGTGTTAATTAAGTAATGCTATTTTTTTATTATAATCTGAAATGAAATATTTTATAGCTCCAATATGGTTTTCTAATTTTTTAGAAAAAGATATAAAAAAATTAACAAATAGCATTACTTAATTAGTACCATCACTTAATTAGTTCCACCTATTTTTTCACCATTTGCAACTTTCTTTATTATATCATAAATTATTTGCTCGTCCCCAGGCAGATATGATGTATGTTGCCATACGATTTTACCGTTCTTGTCAAGAATAAATGAATGAGGAATATTCCCAACGTTCATTTTTTCTTTAAATTCGCTGTTCTCGTCAAGATAAACATCAAAATCCCAAGCAAATTTTCCGTTCACAAGTGGTGCAACTCTGCTCGAACTCTTTGTATCATCCACTGATATTGCAATTACTTTAAGACCAGTCTCTTCTTGCCAATCAATATAATTTTCATTTATTGCTTTAAGCTCTTTAATACAAGGTTTGCACCAAGTCGCCCAAAAACTAATAAAAATAGGACCATCATTTGTAATATCAACTGTGTTAAAAACCTCTCCTTCTAATGTTTTAATATCAACTTTCGGCAACAGATTCTTCTTTTCCTGTGCATAAATTAATGTTATTTGTAACAACAAAACAATTGTAATAAAAAATACTTTTTTCATAATTATTAAAATTTTTGGTTTAAATAAAAAAAAAATCTGTGTTCAATCCGTATAATCCGTGTTAGTCCGTGTTCCTATTATGCGACAATTGGAATACGTATTTTACTTGTTTAAAAAAATTATATATCAACTTAAAAATCAAATTTTAGTCCGAAATCAATTCTTATAGGGTCTTGTGGTGTTTGTTCAAAACTTTCGTAACCAGCGTTATAATATTTTGAGTTTAAAAGATTTGACACGTTTGCAAATAAACTAATTTTTAATTTTTCTTTATTAATTATTTTATAATTTCCAGTTATATTTATAATAGTAAACGCATCGTTTTTAATATTTTCATCGTTTGTTGATATTCTGGAATGACTACCTGTCCTGAATAAAATTTTTGAATAAATATTACATCTATCATTACATCTGATACCAAATCCAGCTTTTATTGTGTGTTTTGCACTAAATATTAAAGGATTATCTACTATTTCACCGTCGGAATATGAATATGCGACAAAAATATCTGTACTTAAATTATCACTTAGTTCTGTTCTATAATCGAGTTTGATTGTTCCTCCATAAGCTGTTGCATCTCCTTTGTTTACTGTTTTTGTAACATATCCTATCGGAACGCCATGAAATGTCAAATCTTCGTATCCTTCTTTTCCTATCAAGTTAGATATCAGACCATAATATCCGTTTATAGACATTACTAAATTCTCGTTTATTTGATACATTACAAAAGCATCATAAGAGGTTCTTTTTTCTGGTTCTAAATCGGGATTTGGCAAATGCCAAAAACTGCTTGCAAATCCTGTAATTTCGTCATTCTCATTTTTTGTTGGATAAAACGAGCCATAATGTTGATGCGATTTGTAAGGCGAAGGAGCAAGATATGCGTGTCCGTAGAGCAATTTTATATTAATTCTGTCCCAAAGTTTATAGACCAAACCTATACGGGGATTAATTGTACTTTTGTAACGAGAATTGTAATCAAATCGTGTTCCAGCTGTAAGTGTTAAATTTTCAATAATTTGTGCCTGTAACTGTAAATAAGAACCTATATTATGATAATTTAAATTATATATATCCTGTATTATTGTTAGGTCGTTTCCAGCACTGTCTGTAACATTTGTTCCGGGATAATAAATATTTTGTTCGTCTATTGATTTTGTTTCATCGTATTTGTAAGGTAAATCGCTTGTTTTGGGTATTGAATTAATATATTCAAAAGAAGCACCACCGACAATATTAAATTTATCCGAAAAACTATAATTAAATTGTTCTTCTGCTTTTACTGTTTTATTATTTTCGTATTTGTAAGCGTTAAGATAACCAGCATATTGATTTAAAAATAATGACTTTGGATTTACTTTAAACTCTTGTGCCGAGACAGTTGAATTAAGTCCAAATTTTTCATTTTCAGACAGATAGCTATGTTTTACATAAATATTTTGTAAGCTGTTACTCCAAATTGCATCTTTTGAATAAACATAAGTATCGGGAGGTGACCCTATTGAATTAGAATGGCTTTCGTTAAAATTTGAATAACCAGCTTCAAAATTTTTATAATTAAATTTCAGTTGAACGGAATAGGCATCAGTCGGAGTTTCCCATGGTTTTATTCCGAAAGCAGGCATGACCGTATCGCCAAACATTTGCATCTCGCCTGTTTGTTGATAATGTTCGTACCATGCGTACTCGTCAGGGAAATAATCAGGAAAGAATGGCTCATCGGAATGGTAATATTTTCCAGATACTGATAATGAAATATCTTCATTACCGAGATTATAAACCAAAGTATTATCAATTGTATTGAACCTTCCGTAAGAAGAATTAATGTGAAATCCGTTGTTCTCGTGACCTTTGTATGTTACAATATTAATTATTCCAGTAAAAGCATCGGCACCGTATAAAGAAGATGCAGGACCGAGAATAATTTCAACTTGTTTTGTATTTGCAAGAGAATAGCTCTCGCCAAGCTTGTGAACTGTTCCTGTTGTAGAATTGACACGTACACCGTCCATCATCAATATGAATTTTTCATTACCAGCAACACCGTTCAACGTAATAAAATTTGATGTCTCGGCACGTGATTTTTTTTGTATTTCTATTTGCGGAATATCTTCGAGCAGTTCTATTAGACAAGAATAATTGCGTTCTTCTATTTGTTGATGCGTTATCACATATACCGTTGCAGGCGCATCAGCAGCTTTTTGCGAAATTTTTGAAGGAGTTGTTACTTCAATATTCATCAAATCTTCAATTGTCATATCAACAAAATCATTATCTGGGATTGAGTCGTTTTGCGAGAAAACATAACCAACTGTAAAAATAAAAACTATTAAAATGTAATTTTTTTTCATGGTATTAATGATTTAAAATTGTGATTAATTAATATTGAAAAATAGATTGTTATAAATAAGTAAAAATTGGTTCTCATATTTTCTGTAAATTTATTTTCTAAAAAGTCATTCTAATTCCACAAATATAAGTTCTTCCTGGTTGAGGTAATCTGGATGAATACCAACCATCGCTTGGCGATGTAATATTTTCTCCTGCATTTGCTGCATCAATTCCTGGGTGATAATATTCAGTATCAAAAATATTATTTACGTTCATAAATATTCTCAATTTATTATTAAATAGATTTATTATTTGGAAATTAATATTTGTTACAAAAAAAGCATCTACTTTTTCTATCGGATTTGATATTGTTGTTGGACGTTGATGAACATAATTATTTCTTATACTAAAATGAAAATATTTGAACGCATCGGCACTAATTATTACATTTATTTTGTGTGGAGCAATATCGCCGACCATATCTGATGTACGACCATTTTGTGTATCGGTTCTTACATTGTCATATTTTGCATTTATATAGCTATAATTAATATGAATTAATGCGTTTTCAATATATGTTGATGATTTTATCAGGATATAGTTCATTTTAAGTTCTGTTCCGTAAATAGTTTTTTGCGGTAAATTTTTTCCTTGTAGAATACTGTTTGTTATTTTGTGTCCGAACAAAGTTGCAATAACACCGAAGTTTGAGAATTTTGCAGATATTCCAAAATCTATTGCTTTTATTTTATCTGGTTTCAAATCTTTATTAATTTCAAGACCGCCCCAACTGCCGTATAGATTTCTTGGTGCTGGCGATTGGAATCCTGTTCCGTAGCTTGTTTTTAAGCTCAAATAATCTAAAACTTGAAATGTAGCACCTATTCGGGGACTAAAAATTTCACCATAGATTTTATTTTTATCGTATCTTGCACCCAAAACAAGTGAAAGTTTATTTTCTAATAATGATAATTTACTTTGCAAAAAACAACCCCAATCGGTATCAATATATGTGTTTCCTGGGGTTATGTCAATTCTTTTAGGTTCTGGAAATAAGATTTCTGGTTCTGTCCATTGTTCTCCAGGTAGCCATATTGTTTGGCTGGAGCGCCCAAATTCGTATGATTTTTGAAACTCTGCTGATGATAATTTTACTCCTCCGTTTATTATCCAGTTCTCGGCAGGACGGTATTCAAAATCTTGAAAAAGGCTCCACTTATTTGACATATATTTCCAAGTATGAAACTCGACTGTTCTTGTTGAGTCCCAATTATCTGCACTGTTCCAGCCTTGTGCCCAAACATTATCAGGCAAGGCACCACTTGCTTGATAGTTTGCCAAAAATGTAATACTTATTTTTTCGTTAAATTCTTTTTTATATCTAAGGAATAAAATATCTCTTTTAAATTTCCAATTTGTTGTTGGTAGAGTTTTGTCATAAGGATATTCCGAACCGTTTCCGTGTTTTGTAAATAAACGATTATAACCTATTTCAATATTTTTAATTTTTAATCTTGCAATTATTGCATTATCATCTAAACGATTATCGTATTCTGTATAATATTCTGCATAAGGCCCCCAAATTTTTTCGTTTCCAAATAGTTCTTTATTGAAATATCCCGGACTGTCAGTAATATCAGACATATTGCTTTTGTATCTTCTGTATGAAATCATTAATTCAATAGGTTCATAATTTGCAAGGTATGTTATTTCGCCGTATTGTGTGTCGTTTGTTCCTATTCCGTTGTGAACAAAAACTTTACTTTCTTCATTGTCCAAATCTGATGCTGATTTTGTAATAATATTTATTACACCTGAGAACATATTTGGTCCATATATTGCTGATGCTGGTCCGTAAACTATTTCTATACGTTTAATTGATGAGATTGGAAAATCATATGAAATATTCATGCTCTGAGCATAAAGAATATTTGCTTCAATACCGTCAATCATAAGCATTGTTCTTTCGCTGTATGAGCCTGTTCTGTTTCCTCTTGCATAGGCAAGTTGTGGTATGTTGCCGTAAGATGCTGAAATATCAAAACCGGGAATATCATTAAGTATTTCTGGCAAACTTGTATATCCTCTATTTTCAATATCTTTCTCTGACAGAACGACTACTGTTGCAGGTGTTTGGCTTATGTTCTCCGAAAATTTTGAAGCTGTTTGTACTTCAATATCCATTAGTTCTTCTAATGTTAGTTCAAAAATATCATCTATATCTAAGACAACATTAATAATATTTCTATTATTTACGTTTATTTCTTGTGAAATATAATCTATTTTTTCAAAGATAATTGTTTCTTCACCACTCTTAGTTTTAAGAGAATATTCACCATTAATATTTGTTGTATCTGCTTCCGTTGTATTTTTTATTGTTACAATTACACCCTCTAATGGTCTTTCATCAACGTCTGTTACACTTCCAGAAATTATGTTTTGAGAAAATAGCTGAATTCCCAACATAACAAATAATAAAGTAATAAAATAATTTTTCATTTTTATTTATTTTTTTGTTCAATTTTTAAATTTTATATCAATTTTCTACAATTTCGTTCAGATAATTTGCGAGTTTTTCCACCTGTTTTTTTACGGAATATTCACTAATATCATTTATTTTTCTATTTTTTTTATTGTTTATAAATATATCAAACAAGTTATGAATATAATCTCTAATATTGTTATAATCAGAGTATTCAAAACTTTTTCCTGTATTTGTTTTAGTTAAAATATTACTAACATCACTACCATCTGGACCAAGACACAATATAGGATTTTTACTTCTCATTTGTTCGAATAATTTTCCTGGCACTCTTCCTTTTGCATTGTCGGCTTTATTAAGTGGCAAGAGTAATATATTTGAATTTAAAGTAAGTTCCAATGCTTTATCACGACTAATATTACCTGGATATTCTATATTTTTTTGTAAATTATTTTTAATAATATCTTCTTTAACACTATAATCGATAGCACCAGCAAAAACTATTTTAAGACTGTTTGCAAATTTAATATTTTCTTTTGTTAAATCGTTCAAAACTTTAAAAAAAATATTTGGGTTACGGTCGTGTCCTAACATTCCAGCATGTGAAATTATAAACTTGTTAGTTTTTATGTGTTTTAATTCTTTAAAATCATCTTCATCGTATCCCCAGTAAATAACATCAACATTCTTTGCACCTATTGTTTCCAGATTTTTGCTCCATGTAGGACTTGCAATTGTAATTTTTTTGGCTATTTTGAAAGCCTCGTGTTCCATTTTTTTATGCTTTCTGTCAGCAATTTTTGTCAGCATAAAATCATTATAATAATCAACTTGTGTCCATGGATCCTGAAAATCTGCAAGCCAAGGAATATTAAATTTCTTCGATAATCGACAGGCAATAACAGTATTTGTATGCGGTGGTCCGTCTGATATTATTGCATCAATTTTATTATTTCGCAAATATTTTGATAAATATTTTACAGATGGTTTTATCCATAGCGCTCTTGCATCTGGAATAAAAAAATTTCCTCTAATTAATATTGCTAACTTGTCTATAAATTTTTGTTTTTTGTCTCTTACTTGAACAGGATTTGTCAATGCTGTTTCTTTTCTTCTTCCTGAAATTATTTTAAAAAAATTAAAAGGTTCTAAAATTTTATGTTTTAGAACAGTTATTCCTTCTGGAATATGTTTAAAATTTGAATCATCAAAATACGGATACTGCGCATTTTTTGCTGTATAAACAACAGGCTCGTAACCAAAATTTCGCAAATATTTTGCAAATTTCAAACAACGATGTACGCCAATTGCACCCGATGGTGGCCAATAGTAAGTTATTATTAAAACTTTTTTTTTATACACTTTTAGTTTATTATTTTACTGTTATTTAATTTTTTTCTGAAATATTAATAAAAATATTTAAAAATCTGTATCGTTTTTATCTAAATATATTTAGTTCGCTGATATTAATTTCATCATCAAAAAACATTTCTGCGAGTGTTTTGAAAAAATCTGTATAATCTGAAACAAAAAAATCATGTTCTGGATTTTCATTATTGTTAAGTAATTTCCTTTCTGCAAGAACTTTTTTTAATTTTTTTGCAACTACATGCGATGAATCAATTACATGAGTTTTGAAATTATAAAATTTTCGGATTTGATTTTTTATAATCGGATAATGAGTACAAGCAAGTATAAGAGAGTCTATATTTTTTAATCTGCTGTTGGACAGGTACTTATCTATTATTGCATTGCTAATTTCATCATAAATAAAACCTTCTTCAATCATTGGAACAAGCAGAGGTGCTGCAAGAGAAACAACATTTTTTAGAGGATTTATTTCCGAAATTTTTCTCGTATATGTATTGCTTTTTATTGTTCCTTTTGTTCCTATAACACCTATTTTTTTAAATTTATCATTTCTTGCAACAAATTCAGTTGCTGGATTTATAACATCTAAAACAATTGCTTTATTGCCAATATGTTTTTTAACTGTCTTATATGCCGCTGCCGATGCGGTATTACATGCAATAAGTATAACTTTACAATTTTGTTTGAGCAGGAAATCGCTTATTTTTATTGAATAATATTTTATAGCTTCAACAGATTTTTCGCCGTAAGGCAAATGTGCTGTATCGCCAAAATAAATAATTTTTTCTTCTGGTAATAGATGCCCAACAGCACTTGCAACAGTCAGACCACCAGCGCCAGAATCAAAAATTCCTATAGGTTGATTGGATAATAATTTCATTTTATTGAATATACTAAATTAATAAGACCTGTGCAATCAAAAACTATTTAATCAATGCTTTTTATATAAAAAAACATAATAATTAAATTTAAGAAATTTTTTTGCAAATATAAGAGAAAAAAAATATTATTTGTAATAATATTTTAATATTTTTGTTACATTTGTGCAATTTTTTATTAACTTTTTCGCAAAAAATAAAACTATCCACAGAGAACAGAATAATTAATTTATAAATATTTAAATTCAAAAATTATGAGAAAAATAAGCATTTTAATGGTTTCGTTTTTTTTTGTTATATTATTTTCGTGTAGCGAACAGAAAAAAGAAAGACAAATAAAAAATCCAACAGACAGTATTATTCTGGCAATGCAGGGTGATAATAATTTTAGTATAATATTAAAAGATATGGATTATAAGAAAGAAAATTTTGTTCACAAATATCAAATTATAAAGAAAATTGAAAATGTTGTAATCAACAAAAATGATTCGGTGGCAGGAGACAGCTTGATTTCTGAAACAACAAACTGGATACCTGTAAGTGAAAAATTTTTTAATATACATGAACAAAATATGGGCATGGAAATTGTATCAAAAACAGACGGAAAAATTAGTAAAATTGTTTCGCCTGCTGGTTATTCACAGTACATAGGAAACAACAAATATGGCGAATGGCAAGAATCTGGCGGAAACAGTACATGGCATTTTATAGGGCAATATATGTTTATGAGCGCAATGTTTAACATGATGATGTTTCCTGTTCATCGCTCTTATTATAATAATTATTCAAGTAACAGAAATATGGGCAGAAATTATTATGGCTCATCAAACGGTAATAGAATGTACGGAACAAACAGCTCGTACAGTAGAGCAACAAACACAGGAAGTTCTTGGGGAAAACGACCAGCATCGTACAAACAAAGTTCAAGAAACAAAAGCAAAATACAACGTAATAATTCTCGTTATCAAAATAAATCAACTCGTTCAAGAAGCGGAGGTTACGGGAAATAAATAGTAAATTATAAATTGTTTGTTATAAAAAAACCAAAATATACGGCAGAGAGACCAAGTATTAAAGTAATGGAAATATAAAATAAAGAGATAAAAAATTGTTGAGATTCTAATAAAAATAGATTTTCCAATGCAAAAGAAGAAAAAGTTGTAAAGCCACCACAAAATCCGATTGTAAGGAACAACTTCCAATTGCCAGAACTTAGTATTCCGTTTCTATAAAGTCCAATTACAAGTCCGATGACAAAACTGCCAACTATATTGACGGCAAGAGTTCCAAAAGGATGATTTGTGTCTAAAATTTTTGTAATTATTAGGTTAGAGTAGTATCTTAAAATACTTCCTAAAAAGCCACCAGCTCCGATTAACAATAAATTTTGCATAATGTTTGCATAATATTTGTTTAATGTTTTTGTCATACAAAAGTAGTATATTTTTGCGAAAAATAACAAACATTTATATAAACTAAAAAATGAAAACCAGCAAAAAAATAAATTATTTTTTACTCAATAATATTTTTTTTAAAATAAAATTATAAATTTGATTTTTTTTATTTACAAATAATCTTAACTGTACATATATAAAATATATGATAAAACTCGACGATATAATAAATTTTAATAATGCTGTAAAAGAAGTTTCTTCTTATAATTTGTCTGATTACTCAAAAAAATCTCTTGGCAGAAGGATAGAAAAAATACTTTCTGATTACAAAATGACAATCGATTCTCTGATTAAAAAAATTAAATTAGATAGTAATTTCCTTGAAAAAATTATTAAGAATATAACAGTAAACACAACAGAACTTTTCCGAGACCCCAAAATATGGCAATCTGTTAAATACAGAGTTCTGCGAAAATTAAAGAACAAAGATACAATCAATATATGGCATGCTGGTTGTTCTACGGGGCAGGAGATTTATTCTATGTTGATTATTTTGCATGAGCTTGGAATAGCAAACAAAGCAAATATACTCGCCACAGATATAAATACAGATGTTATTGAAATAGCAAAAAAAGGCGAATATATTTACAAATTTAATATAGAATATATAGAAAATTTTAAACAAGCAATTCAGGTAAATCCTTATAATTATGAAGACAAAATAGATGTAAGTTTTACAAAATATTTTGAAATAGACCGTGTTAAAAATTTGATGACTGCAAAACCATTTCTAAAAAATAAAGTAGTATTCAAAAAATATGACCTTGTGAAACAAGACAACATTTTTGCAGAAAAATTTGACATTATTTTTTGTAGAAATGTGTTAATATATTTCAATGCAAAACTACAAAAAAGAGTAGTAAATATGTTTGCCGATGTTTTATCAAAAAAAGGATTTCTAATTCTTGGAATACATGAAAGTATTTTTGGAGCAGAAGCATTAAAATACATTAAGCATGGTGAATTTTATATAAGAAGATAATCGATACAATTTTAATTTGCAAAGAAAAACTAAGTAAATTACGAATTACGAATTGGTTTACACCTGATAATAAGTATTTTACAAAAAACAAATCAAAAATTTACAAATAATTCTTAATTCTAAATGAGATACAAAAAAACTGAAAGTGTTATTTTGACAGCATCTGAGTTGATGAGTATATTACAAGAAATATTTATTCTTTCGGGAAAAGATTTCAGAGCATACGCATATAGTTCAATAAAAAGACGAATCGAACAAATAATTTTAAAAGAAAACTGTGAAAGTGCAAACAAATTTCTAATTAGATTAAGAAAAGAAAGTTTATTTATTGAAAAAATATTACCAGATATTTATGTAGAAGATACCGAAATATTTAGAGACGCAGAAACTTGGAACGCAATACAACGAACTGTTATTCCAATACTTAGAAGAAAACAAAATTTTAAAATTGCTGTTCCAAATTGTATATCAAGCGAAGAACTTATTTCGCTTATAATTTTATTAGATAAAGCAAATATACTCAGCAAAGCAAATATTCATGCCTCCTTTTTATTGCAGGCGAATATTGATTTTGCAAAACAAGCGAAATTTCCAATAAAAAAATTAAACCAAGTTAAAAGAAATTTAGAGCTTTTAAAAAATAAACTGCAAATAAATGATATTTTTGAAATTGAAGATAAGTTTTTTTATCTAAAAAAAATATTCTATAAAAACATTGAATATACAACAAAAAATTTCTTCAAAAATGAAAAAGCAGTAGGTTATGACCTTATTTTATTTAGAAATAAATTAATATATTTTAATAATTTTCTTTATGTTCAAACAGTAGAACATATTTTGGAAAAATTAAATAAAGGTGGATTTCTTATTATTGGAATAAAAGAAAGTCTTGGTATTAATATAAAAAGAAAACTTAAAATCGTAAATAAGAACGAAAACATTTACAAGAAATAGATGAAGACACAAAAATATATTGTTATAGGTGGCTCGGCAGGTAGCTTCAAAATAATAATAAGAATAATTAAATTTTTGCCTGCTAATTTTAAGAAAACAATTTTTCTTACTTTGCATAGACTTAAACATGTTAGAAGTGGATTTGTTGAGGCATTATCGTTGAAGGCAAATATTCCAATTGTAGAGCCGAAAGATAAAGAAATTATTTTAACAGGAAGAATATACCTTGCACCAGCAAATTATCATCTCTACATAGAGCCGACGAAGACAATATCATTATCAACAGAAGAACTTGTTAATCACTCACGACCTTCTATTGATTTAACATTTCAGTCAGCTGCACATTCTTTGAAAGATAATGTTGCTGGTATTATTCTATCAGGAGCAAACAGAGATGGTGCCGAAGGACTGAAACAAATAAAATTGAACGGCGGTTTTGCAATAGTTCAAAATCCAGAAGAATGCCAAGTACTAACAATGCCGACAGCAGCTTTAAAAAAATCACAAACAAAAAATATCTACTCAGAAAAACAAATTATTGAATTTATTCTAAACTGTAAATAATGAAAAAAAAATTTTTTTATAAAATATTAATTGTTATTCCGTTCTTATTAATCGTTACAATGACAGCATTGTTGTTCTCCAAAATAGAGCAAAATACTATAACAATCGAACCAGTTATTTATGCTGTTTGTATTGTCTTTGCTGGATTATTTCTAATGTTGTTTTTATTCAAGATGCTAATATCAGGAACTAAGACAAATAAAAAAATGGAAAGAAAATCGGAAAAAGAATATAATAATAAAGCCAAAGATAAAAGAATAGAAGACAAAAGAAGACAACAAATTAATATAATAAAGGCAAGTTCGGAGCAGATTCTTTATAATATTAAATCAGCTGATAATACAAAAAAATTCAGTGAAATACTTTTAGATAATCTTGCAAAAGAGTTATTAATAGTTCAAGGTATTGTTTTTATAAAAAATTTAATATCTAAAAAATTTGTACAAATATCAACTTATGCGTACTATTCAGACAAAAATATCATAGAATTCGAACTCGGCGAAAGTATATCTGGACAAGTTGCAAAAAATAAAAAATTGCTTAATATTACAGATGTTCCGAAAAATTATATTACAGTTTTATCTGGTCTCGGTAAAGGTTCGCCAAGCAATTTATTAATATTTCCAATAGTTTACAAAGATGAAACAATAGGAATAGTGGAAATATCTGCTTTTACAAATTTCCCAAGTAATATAAACGAAATTCTTAAAATTACTGATAACAAACTCAGTGAAAAATTATATGAACTATTGACAAATTAATAAATTTTAATTAAACTAAAAAAATGGAAACAATTCTTTTAACAGAGAGACCGACTTTATACAATATTGAAAGGGAAATAAAAAAAGAAATAGAAGTAAAAGTAAATAATCCTCTTTATGCTCATTTTTTGAACACTGTTTCCGAACAGCGCAAATCTGAATTTATAGACGGCGAGATAGTTATTCAATCCCCTGCAAAAGTTAAACACATAGATGCAAATACATCACTTACAATATTGTTAAAGCTTC
>JAOZMB010000093.1 GCA_029934515.1 Bacteroidales bacterium | reverse complement strand
TCATTTTATAAAATCTTGTTTTTCAAAGAATTAAAATTAAAATGAGAATTGCTGTGAAGTATGTAGAAAAATGGAACGAAATATTAAGTGAAAAAAAAAAATAGAAAAAAAATTAACAAACTTAAAAACGATATAAATAAAAAAATATAGAAAAAGACAGAGTAATTAATAAATTAGAAATGTAACAAGACAAAGTGGTAAAACAAACACATCAAAATATTTAAGTGCTGAAAATCAAGGAATTACTATTTTGAAAACATATAACTAACAACTAATAACTAACAACTAACAACTAATAATCAAGTATGATTTGTTTTTGATGCGCCTGCTCTATACTTTATTGAACGGATACATAAAATTAGATCTTATAAATCCTCTGAATTATTGAAAATATAAAGCAGGCGAGTTGTTTATAATGTTTCAACGAACCAAGTATATTTACATGCAATATTCTTACATTATTTTAATTTTCTTGCTATCTCTGTTTCTGTGTATGCTTCAATAATATCACCTACTTTAATATCATCATATTTTTTAATATTTAGTCCACATTCCATTCCACTTGCTACTTCTTTAACTTCGTCTTTGTATCTTTTCAAAGAGCCGAGTTTTCCAGTATATTTTACTATTCCGTCTCTTATTAGACGTACATTTGCGTCTTTGTTAATTTTACCTTCTAATACAAAACAACCAGCTACTTTACCAACTTTTGATATTTTAAATATTTCTTTTATTTCAACAATTGCATTTATTTTTTCTTTAATTTCAGGCGCAAGCATTCCTTCCATTGCATCTTTTATATCATTAATTGCATCATATATAACTGAGTATTGTCTTATTTCAATTTCTTCTTTCTCTGCAAGTTTTTTAGCAGATAACACGGAACGCACCTGAAATGCAATAATTATAGCATTTGAAGCTGCTGCAAGTACGACATCAGCTTCCGAAATTTGTCCAACAGCTTTATGTCTTACAACAATTTGTATTTCTTCTGTTGATAGTTTTATAAGCGAATCAGCAATTGCTTCAATAGAACCAATAACATCTCCTTTAATAATAATATTTAGTTCTTGGAAGTTTCCTATTTTTAGTCTTCTTCCGATTTCCTCAAGTGTGATGTGTTTATGAGACCTAAAACTTTGTTCTCTTAATATTCGTTGTCTTCTATTTGCCAAATCTCTTGCTTCTCTGTCATTTTTCATTACATTAAATCTGTCTCCCGCTTGTGGTGCTCCGCTTAGTCCAAGTACAGTAACTGGTTCTGATGGGCTTGCACTTTTTATACGTTGATTTTTCTCGTTATACATAGCTTTTATCTTACCAGAATTTGCTCCAGCAAGAATAACATCTCCAACTTTTAGAGTTCCTGTTTGAACAAGTACCGTTGATATATATCCTTTACCTTTATCCAAAGAAGCCTCAATAACTGTACCATGTGCTGTTCTGTTTGGGTTAGCTTTTAGCTCAAGCATTTCTGCTGCAATTAATACCTCTTCAAGTAGGTCTTCGATATGAAGTCCTTTTTTTGCAGATATATCTTTGGACTGATAATCACCACCCCATTCTTCTACCAACATGTTCCTGTCAGCAAGTTCTTTTTTAATTCTTTCTGGGTCTGCACCTGGTTTGTCAATTTTATTAATAGCAAAAATAATAGGAACATCTGCAGCTTTTGCATGACTAATAGATTCTTCTGTCTGAGGCATAATACTGTCATCGGCAGCTATAATAATTATTACAAGGTCTGTCACTTTTGCACCTCTTGCACGCATAGATGTAAATGCTTTATGTCCGGGAGTATCCAAAAATGTAATTCTATCGTTTTCATTTACATTTACACAATATGCACCTATATGCTGTGTAATTCCTCCTGCTTCTCCAGCGATGACATTAGTTTTTCTGATATAATCAAGTAATGATGTTTTTCCATGATCTACATGTCCCATTACTGTTACTATTGGTGGTCTTGATATTAAATCTTCTTCTTTATCAATAATTTTTTCGATAACATCGTCTTCATCAGTTAAAATATATTCAACTTCAAAACCGTATTCTTCTGCAATAATTGATATTAATTCAGCATCTATTCTGGAATTAATAGTTATCATTTTACCAAGCTCAAAACTTGTTTTAATGATTTCATTAATACTAATATCCATCATTATTGCGAGTTCATTTGCAGAGATATATTCTGTTAATTTAAGTATTTTCTTTTCTTTTTCAATCCTGTCTGTTTCTTTCTTAATTTTTTGTCTTACGTCAACTCTTTTTTGTTTTCTGTGTCTTACAGCTGATTTCTTTTTCTTATCTGTCAGTTTTGCAAGTGTTTCTCTGACTTGTTTTTTAATATCAGCTTCATTTATTACCGTTGCTCTTTTGGGTCGGTTTCTGTTATTGCTCCAACGTTTTGGTTTTGCTCTTGGTCTTGGCTTTGGTTTTGGTTTTGCATTTACATTTGGTTTTGCTTTTTCATTCGGCTTTGGCTTTACATTTGTTGGAGTTGTTTTAACAACTTTTGCGCTTATTGGTTTTCTAATTCTTTTTCTGCGTTTTCTTTTTCTTCTTGGTCTCTTAGCTATTTCTTTTAGTTTTTCTTTCTCAGACTTTTCTTTTTTCAATTCAATTCTACCAACAACAACAGGACCAGCAAGTTTACTTACTTTTGTTCTGATAAAATTTTTATCCTCAAGCTCTTTTGCTTTTTCAATTGCTATTCTTTTCTTCTCAATTGCAAGTTTTTTCTTTTGTTCTGCAATTTCTTTTTCTTTTGAAATTTCTCTTTCTTTTGTTTTTTTGAGTTTTGCTTTACGTGTAGCATCAAACACTGATTGTTCTCTTTTTCTTCTTTCTCTTCTTCTTTCCGACCTTGTCTTCTTTCTTTCAACTCTCACCATTTTATCTGTCGATTTCAGGGTCATCTTTCCAACTATCTTTATATCATCCTTTGATTGTTTGTTTTTGCCCGAATCTGTTGTATTGTCTTTAGTATCGTTTTCTTTCAATAAAATTACTTTTTTTGTTGTTATAATATTATCATTATTTTGTTTGACCTCAGAATTTTTAATATTTTTCTTATCCGTTTCTTGAGGCTTTTTTGTTTTAATTTTTTTTATATCTTTTGCCTCTGTATTTTTCGGAAGAGTTGTTTTTGTTTGTTCTTCTACTATTTTATTTTTATCCAAGTTTTCTAAAATTTCTATTTTATTTTTATTTTCTACTTCGATTTCTAAAATTTGTTTATTCTTATTCTCAGAGACTTCTTTTTTTATGACAAGCTCTTCTTTGTCTGAAAATTCAGATTTTATTTTATCCTTATTTATTTCTATTTCTTTTGTTTCCGAATGTTTAATATCAACATCTTTATTATCAATAATCAACTCTTTTTTTATAATATCGTCTATTTTTGGTTTGATATTATTTGTCTCATGTTTGGAATCGTTTGTATTTGATTCAATATTTCCAACATCAGATTCTAATTCAACAATATCTGATTTAATACTAATTATAGGCGAAACAACATCAATGATATCCTTTTTTGATTCAATATTGATAATCTCTGGTTTGACAACATTAACAATTTTTGATTCAATATCAATAACTTCTGGTTCTTTCTTAACTATCTTTTTCTCCTGTTTAGAATTAACAATATTTGATTTAACATCAGCTATCTTCTTTTTAATATCATTAATACCAGATTTTATCAGATTCTTTTTTATCGGTCTTGAATTCTTTACATTTGCATCATTAATAATTAATGTTTCTGTTATCTCCTCAATTAATTTATCTTTATTTGACTTATCAGGTTTTGTTTTTATTGTATCTTTAACTAAATTTTTCTTTCTGCTTAATTTATTAGACTCTTCTTTTGCAAACTTATCTGAGCTGAAATTATTCAATAAAAGATTATAACATTCTATGTTAATTTTCGTGTTGGGTCTACTGCTAACATCAAAACCTTTTTTTTGTAAATACTCGGCAAGATGCGAAAGTCCAACATTTAATTCACGTGCAATCTGACTTAGTCGTTTATTTTTTCTAACGGACATATTTGACTATTGATTATTGACAATTGTTGTTCTATAAATTTTTATTTCTCAAAATTAATGAACAATTGATGGTTGATAATTGATAATTGGCTATTGCCTGAAAAAAACATTTTATAAAAAAAATGTCTAAAAATTTTTATTTGACTATTTATATAATAATTTATTGTTCGAACTCACTTTTTAAAATATCAAGTACATAGTCAACTGTTTCATCTTCTAAATCTGTTCTATTTATTAATTCTTTTCGTGATAAAACCAACACACTTTTAGCTGTATCACAACCAATTCCTTTGAATGTTTCCAGTACCCATTCTTCGACTTCGTCAACAAATTCCATAATATCAACGTCTTCGTCTTCGACTTCGTCTTCGATATCTCTAAAAACATCAATATCATATCCAGTTAATTTCCCAGCAAGTTTAATATTAACACCTCCCTTGCCTATTGCTTTTGAAACCTCTTCTGGGTCTAAAAAAACTTCCGCTTTTCTCTCTTCTTCAATAATTTTTACGGAATTAATTTTAGCTGGATTTAAAGCTCTTTGTATAAATAATTTAACATTTGAAGAATAATTTATTACATCGATATTTTCATTTCTGAGTTCTCGCACTATACCGTGTATTCGTGAACCTTTCATTCCAACACATGCTCCTACGGGGTCTATTCTGTCATCATAAGATTCAACAGCAACTTTTGCTCGTTCTCCAGCAACTCTTACAATTTTTTTTATTGTTATCAATCCATCGTATATTTCAGGAACTTCTATCTCAAACAATCTTTCAAGAAAGAGAGACGATATTCTTGATAAAATAATTAAAGGATTGTTATTTTTCATCTCAACATGCGTAACAACTGCTCTAACAGTATCTCCTTTTCTAAAAAAATCTGTAGGTATTTGTTCTTTTTTTGGCAAAATTAGTTCGTTACCATCGTCATCAAGTATAAGAATTTCTTTTTTCCAAATCTGGTAAACTTCTCCAGTTACTATTTTACCAACTTTTTCGCTATATGCTTTATAAATATTCTCTCTTTCTAGTTGCAAAATTTTTGAAGTTAAATTTTGTCTTATTGAGAGGATATCTCTTCTTCCGAACTCCAAAAGTTTTACTTCATCTGCAAATTCTTCTCCCACTTCATATTCTTCATCGATTTTTTTTGCATCTTCTAACTCTATTTCAAAATTTTCATCTTCTATTTCACCATTTTCTACTACCTCTCTATTCCTCCAAATTTCCAAATCTCCTTTATCAATATTTATAATTATATCAAAATTTTCATCAGAACCGTACTGTTTTACGAGCATATTTCTGAACACCTCTTCGAGGACGTTCATCATAGTGGCTCTGTCTATATTTTTTAGGTCTTTAAAATCTGAAAACGTTTCAATTAAGCTTACATTTTCCATCTAATTTTTTATTTGAAATTATCAATATCTATCTTTTTTCAATAGAATGAGGGGACTCTGTCCCCTCATTCTGTATCTTTTCAGCCGGCAAATATAAGTAAATATGTTAATAAAATACAAAATTGTTTAAAATTTTTAATTTATTTTTTTTCTTGCATTGTTATCAGCATTTCAATTTTCTTATTTAGCTCGTCAATTTTCCTTTCCAGATCATCGTTATTATCGCTAACCATTGAATCAACAAAAATCGAATTTACTATTGACAAACCAAATATACCACCAGTTATTAGTATGATAACGAAGTACAATTTAATAAAAAATAACTTAATTCCGCTAAGTCCAATTGACATTTCGTCAGGTATTTCGTACCAGCCCTCAACAGTAAAAACTTTGAATGTTGAATAAAATGAAATTATAGGATTCCCAAAAAAATCTGGTGATAAATTTTTAAATAAATAACAGGATAAAATTGAGATAATGAAATTATATATAATAAACCCAAATAATACAACAACGGATGTCCGTAAAGCGCGTCGAACTCCTTTTGCGAGATCAACAATACCGGGAATAAACTTAAAGAACCGTAAAAATTTAAAAACTCTCGATATTCTTATTACAAGTAAAAAACTAATATCTGCTGTCTCATCGTTTGCAAACAGCATAAGCAAAGATGGTAATGAAAGTATAATTAATAAAAAGTCAAGTTTATTCCAATTTGATTGAAAATATTTTCTCCACGATAAATGTAAAATTTTTACAAGAGCCTCAATAACAAACAGAACTGTAATCAAAGAGTCAATAAAATTTGCTATATTAAAGAACCGAATTTCTATGCTTTCAAAACCTTCACTAAATATAGTAATCGTATTAACAATTATTAATAATAGAATAAATTTATCATTAAGAAATAAACTTGTTATTTTTTTCATCGTTTTCTTATAGTTAAACCGATTGAAACTGCAAGTGGCGTATCTTTTTTTCTCATTCCATGTTGTAAAGTAAATATATATAAACCTTTTTCTGGGAATTTGATATTTTGTTTGTACAGAAATTTGTTTTCTATAAAATTACTTCGTTTTTTTCCGAACCATTTTCCAACATTATCAGTTATATAGTATTCAATTGTATCTTTTTGAATATTACCTGATGGCGAAATTACTTCAACAAAAAGCCATATATTATTTGTCTTATATTCTTCTTTACAGGCGAAATTTATGTATATATCATAACTTGCTTCTGTCTGTATTATTTCAAATTCACAGTTTAACTGCTCATCTTTGTTCCATTCATTATCATCAAATTCTATTTTATTTTCGTAAAAAAAATTATTACAAGATAAAAAAATAGAAAATAGAATAAAAAAAAAAAATTTAATATTCATAAGTTAAATTTTGAAGTACTGAAAAATCAATGAATTACTATTTTGAAAACATAACATATCATATAACTAGCCACTAAGAGCTAACAAATAGAAACTAACAACTAACAACTAACCACTAACCACTAACCACTACTTTCTTTTTTGTTTGTAACTTGATTTCTTGTTATACGGTTTTCTGTATCTTTTTCTTCTCTTTTTCTTCTTATCAAAACGTGTTATACTATCTTCACCAATGACACTTTTATAGTCTGGTTGTTTCAGCAAATTTTTGTCTATTTCTAATTTTAACAATTTAGGAGTTACTCCTTTTTCATTTAATATGATAATTTTCTTTACTCTTTCCACTGAAATGACAGTTACTTTTGAGTATTCGTGTTTAGAAAAAGAATACCACATTAGTTTTCTGTAAATATCTGATTTCATGTAATATGCCTTTCCTTCTTGTGTTATAAGTTCTATTTTTGGCGGGAAGTCTTTTTTAGCATCTTTATAACTTTTAACTTCAAAGTTCAAGCAACATTTTAATTTTCCGCATTGTCCAGCAAGTTTTTGTGGGTTTAGCGAAAGTTCTTGTTCTCTTGCTGTATCTGTTGTTACCGATATAAAACTTGTCATCCACGATGCACAGCATAATTCTCTACCGCAAGAACCTATTCCGCCTATCCTTCCTGCTTCCTGACGTGCACCTATCTGTTTCATTTTAATTCTTATTCTGAACTTACTTGCAAGTTCCTTTATTAGTCCTCTAAAATCAACTCTTTCGTCTGCTATATAATAAAAAATTGCTTTTGTACCATCCCCTTGGAATTCAACATCTCCTATTTTCATGTTCAGATTAAACTCTTTTGCAATTTTTCTTGTTTTTAACATTACAATATTTTCTCTACTAATAGCATCTTCCCATTTCATGATGTCAATCGCTTTGACTTTCCTATAAACGATTTTTAGTTCTTCGTTAATTGGTACACCTTTTATTTTCATTTGCTCAAGAACGTGTTCGCCAGTTAATGAGACTATTCCAATGTCATGTCCGGGTGATGCTTCGACAGCTATCATATCTCCCTCAGTGAGCATTAGTTTGTTACTATTTTTGTAAAATGCTTTTCTGGTGTTTTTAAATCTTACCTCAACAATATCTGGAGTATTTATATTACTTGGATAATTTTTGAATTGATTATAAACACTTAATTTACTGCAACTATGATTACAACATTGTTTTTTATTTATTAATTGATGCGAACACCCTCTTTGGATATTAATTTCGTTTTTCATCTTTTAATTTTAATAATCTTATTGTTTTTAAAGCTAAATCTAAAAAAACAAGTTTATCAAATCCGTATCTTTCAATATGCAAATATGCTTTTGTAAATTCCTCTGATAGTTGGTTTATATTTTTCGTATGTATAAATTTACAAAATTTTTCAGAGAAGTTCTTCTCTTTTTTTGTTAAAAAAACTAATTTATTTTGTTGTTCTGGTAAAATATTTAATATAAAGTTCTCTCTTAACATTCTCAGTATGTATCTTAAAAATAATTTTTGTTGTTCTCTACCAAGATTTGACATTTCTTCTGTCCACTTTACGAGTTCGAGTACTTTCATACTATAACACATGCGCATAAAGTTCACAAAAATTTTAAAATTTTCAGATGCTCCGTTTCCTTCTGTATTAATAATTTCGCTTGCCATAAAATAATTGCCGTACGACATCCTAACAATTTCTTTAATTTTATCATCGTTGAAGCTATATTTTTCTTTTATTTTACTGAACATACTTTTATCATCTATTCGCGGTATTTGTACAATTTGTGTTCGCGAAAGTATTGTTTTAAGCATTCGTTCTGTATTCTCTGCAACAAGGATAAACAATGTCTTAGGAGGTGGTTCTTCTATCATTTTTAATAATTTGTTCGATGCTGTTTGGTTCATTTTTTCGGGCATCCAAATTATCATAATCTTATACTCTGCCTCATAAGTTTTAAAATACAATTTTTTTATTATACTTTGGCTCTCTTGCGTAAAAATACCAGCTTGTTGTTTCTCTGTCCCGATACGTTCAAGCCATACATTAAAATCACCATAAGGTGTGTCAAGAACAAACTTTCTCCATATTTTTATAAAATCATCGCTTAATGGTTTTGTGATTTTTGTTGTTCTAATAACAGGAAACACAAAATGTAAATCAGGATGAATTAATTTTTTATATTTAACACAAGACCTGCATTTTCCACAAGAATCGTTTTCTCCACGATTAAGACACGAAACATACCTTGCATAAGCAATTGCAAGTGCTAATTTGCCGTTACCTTCTGGTCCAACAAAAAGTAAAGCATGGCTAATACGTTTTTCGTGAATTGTATTTATTAGTTTTTGTTTTATTTCTTTATGTCCTATAATTTCTCTGAAAAACACTATTATTTGTCTATTGATTAATAACTGTTGATTATATTGATTTTTATTTTTTTTGAAAAGTGTTATAAAAATATACAAAAGTATAAATATTAGTATCTGAAAAAAAAAAAAAAAGAAATTTGTTTTTAATATTATTATGATTATATTTTTTATCTATATAATTATAATTGAAATAATATTTATATTTATTATTCAAATTCCTTGATTTATTTGTAATACAATATATTATAATATTATATTTAACAAAAAAAGTTATAAAAATATTTTATTTTGTCAGATAAATATAAAATTAATTGTTTAAAATAATTTAAGTATTTTTTATTATATCTTTTGAATTTTTGCCCTTTTTCATAAAATCCCAAAATTAGTTTACATTAAAAAAAATTCAAAGTTATACTATTTTGCTAAAAATAGCAAAAATCTATAAATAATATTAGGACAGACGCATCAAAATATTTAAGTGCTGAAAATCAAGGAATTATTATTTTCAAAATAATGAATTTTAATGGCTTTAAAAACATAACGTATTGATAATCAAGTATGATTTATTTTTGATGTGTCTGACCTATGATAAATCTCAATATTTTTCACATTGTAATATTAATTATGTGAATATTATTTAAGAAAAATATCTATTATTTCTTTCATATTTTAAAACCAATTGAAAACGAAACTAATCGATTTATAATTGCATCAGAATTGTTTTGTGAACTGTTTATCATTCCTTGCACATATCTAATATCAAAATAGATTTTTCTTAGATTGAATAATATACCACATAGAATCCCAGCATCAATTCTATTATATTTATAATTTTTGTTATTAAAATCAGTTTTTATTGTTATTGTCTCTCCAGTAATATTGTCAGTTATTATAGATTTACCATCTGTCCAGAACGCTCCGTATCCACCAACGTAAATATTAAAAAAAACATGACGAGATAGACTAATTTTATAATTTCCTGATATAGGAATTTCAATATAATTCATAACAATTTTATTCTCTGAAAATTCAATCTGCTCAAACTTCAAACCTTTTTGAGAATATAAAATCTCTGCTTGTACTGAAATAATTTTATTTAGTTCATAATTAAGAAAACCACCTGCATTAAATCCTATTTTTATTTTTTTATAAGGAGCTATCAAATCATTTTTGAACTCATTAAGATATTTTGCACTCGAAAAATTTAATCCAGCTTTTATTCCGAAAGTTGTTTGAGCAGAAGTTTCAAAGAATAAAAAAAATATTATTGTAAAAAAAAATATTATTTGTTTTGTTTTTAACATTTTAAAATGGAAAATTTAAAGTTTTGAAAATATAAGAATTATCGTATCACAAGCTTTTCAGTTTGTGAAATCAACAAACATATTGATAAAAATATTATTGTTAAACATCAATAGATTTGATATTTTTTGTAAAATCTGCTTAAAAAAACAACATTTTTATACATTTGTATTTTTTTGCAAAAAATATTATATACAGCACATTATTATTTCTTGGAAATTCAAAAAATAATTTTTCTCAAAAAGACAAAATAAAGAATATAAACAAAAGTAATTGTAAATAAAATCTATTTATACAATTATTATAATTTAAGATGAAAAAAAATTATATTAAAGAATTTATACAAAGTAAACTAAAGAATAAATTTATAAAAAATTTTCTTACACTTTTCTCTGGTTCGCTGCTTAGTCAGATTATTCTTTTTGCTTTTATTCCTGTGCTGACTCGTTTATATTCCGAAGAAATCTTTGGTTTATTTTTTATATATTCAAGTCTCACAGCAATACTGAGGGTTGTTGCTTCACTTCGATTCGAACAAGCAATTGTATTGCCCAAAAGTGATGCTGATGCAATAAATTTGCTTGTTATAGCTTTTGTTATTAATACGTTTCTAAATTTGTTTTTCTTTTTTCTAATATGTTTATTTTATGATATAATCATAGATATCTCTGGCGAAGATAACATTGGAAACTGGTTTTATTACATACCGATGAGTTCTTTTTTTCTTGGTTGTTTCGAAATTTTTTCGTATTGGAATAACCGACTTGAGAATTATAAAAATATCTCATTCAGCAAAATCTGCAAATCTACAACAACTGGTAGTTCTCAGGTTTTATTGAAATATATGAGCCTTCAAACATCTGGACTATTCATCGGACTAATTATTGGACAATTTATTTCATCTCTCTATTTCGGTCTTCTTAGTATTAAATCAATTACAATAAATCTGAAATATCTGTCTATAAAAAGAAGTATAATTCTTTTAAAAAAATATAAAGATATTCCACTATACAATACACTTCTTACTAGTTTTAATACAATATCTAATCAAATTCCGATACTTCTGATGGCAAAATATTTCGGCTCTGAATCGGCAGCTTTTTACGGATTAGCAAACAGAGTTATAATGACACCTATGGGACTTATTTCGCAATCTGTCGGACAAATATTTTTTAAAACAGCATCTGATATTGTAAATCAAAAAAAACAACTTTTTACTTTTGTTAAAAAAACATATATTAATCTATTAAAAATTGCCGTTCTTCCTGTTATTATTATCTTTGTTTCGACATATTTTTTTGATATATTCTTTGGAAGTACATGGAGCAAAGCTGGATATTATACAAGAATTATGTTGCCTTGGTTGTTAATTGCATTTCTGAACGGTCCTATTTCGTGGTTGATAATTGTTCTAAATAAACAAAAATTTATCTCACTGCTTGATTTTATTTTATTAGTATTTAGATATTTTGCAATATTTTTGAGCTACAAATTAATGTTCAACGATACAACAGCTATTTTTATGTATGCTTTGGTAGGTTTTTTATTTGGAATTTTTATGTTTTTTTATTTGATTTCAATATCAAAATCAAATACCAAAAATTACAATTGATAATTATAATTATTAAAATACAAAATTACAATTTTTATGAAAGTACTTATTTTACCTTCATGGTATCCGCCTTTGGGAGGTTATTTTTTTCAGGAACTTAGCGAAGCTACGGCATCGGAGGAATGCAATATTGATCTTATTGTAAATACAGAAATATCATCAAGAAAATTTAGAATAAAAAATTTATTCGTAAAGAATATTTTTAATAAAGAAAATAATTTAAATGTTTATAGAAGTTATATGCAGCGTATTCCGAAAATAAATCGTTTAAATAATATCAGATTTATAAAAGAGACATTCAAACTTTACGAAAAATATATCAGTATTACAGAGAAACCAGATATTATCCATGCTCACAGTGTTTTTTATGCTGGTGCAACGGCTTCTTTAATTAACAAAAAATATAAAATTCCTTATATAATAACAGAACATCGTAGCAGGTTCACTTCTGGGAGTTTGTACAAAAAAACATTTCCAGATTATTTAATGCCTTATATAAAGAACGGCTTTAAGAATGCTAAAAAAATAGTTACTGTTTCGCCTGCTTTGAATAATAAAATAATTGATATTGAACAGAGTAGCGAAAAAAAAATTATTTCTATTCCGAATACAATAGATACTAATTTTTTTAAATATAAGGAGAAACAAAAAAAAAAGAAAAATTTTTCTTTTTTTTGTCTTGCTAATTTAGAATATTACAAAGGAATAGATATTCTTTTGAACGCTTTTAGAACAGTTATTGACAAAACAGATAAAAATGTTTATTTACGAATCGGAGGTACAGGTGAACTTTACAGTAGTTTGCATAAAAAGTGTAGTCAATTATCATTGTGTAAGAATGTTATTTTTTTAGGAAAAATAGAAAGAGAACAGGTAAGAGCGGAGATGCAAAATGCAGATTGTTTTGTTTTACCGAGTCGTTTCGAAGCATTTGGGGTTGTGTTTATTGAAGCATTAGCATGTGGAACTCCCGTTATAGGAACAGATGCAGGAGGACCTAAATATATTATTAATAAAAAAAATGGTATTATTGTACATAAGAAAAATCAAAAAATGCTCGCAAAAGCTATGATAGAAATGATTAAAAATAGAAATAATTATAATAATAAAGATATTTGCAAAGAGGCTCTCAAAAAATATGATAAAGATATTATCGCAAAAAAATATGTCAATTTGTATAAAGAAATGATTTAATGATTTAATTTTTTTTGCTCTAACAAAATTTTTGCTTAGTAATGGTTAAAAAATAACTTCCTGATTTGTTTTTTATCAGATGTAAACCAATTCGTAATTCATAATTTATAATTCGTAATTTACTTATTTACAATATTTACTTTTAACTGCTTGCAGGTTTGTGTATATTTGTTTTAGTTCTGTTATTTTCAAACAGTTAAAATATTCTGACTCATGGTATTTATATTTCCAAGTACTTATTTTTTCAATAACAACAAAAGTCCACCATTTGTCAATATTATATGCACCGCGCATTTCTTTTGTTTTGTTATTCTCTATTGCTACTATCATCTGTGCAAATAATTGTCCTTTTGGATGTTTCGGAATAGGAACTGATTTCTTAAATTCATGAATAAAAAAATATGGAGTCTCAGGTTCTTCTGTGCCATCTGCAACCATATAATCCAAATTTCCGCTTAATTCATATCCATTTACAATACCAGATATTTTAGGCTGAAACCATTCGCGATAATTCTCACCATAAAAATATACTCTATTTAACAATACCTTCGCCAAAAATAGTTTTTTTTTGCTTTTTTTATTTTAATTTATGCTCTTGATTTATTGTTTATTAAGCCTATCGCCA